>CBDTYX010000001.1:0-39290 GCA_965364745.1 uncultured Desulfovibrionaceae bacterium
CCGCAGGGTGGAGGCGTGCACTCCTTCCATGGCGGCGGCTTCGGCGGCGGCGCTCATTTCGGCGGCGGCGGCTTCCATGGCGGCGGCTTCCACGGCGGCGGACATTTCGGCGGACTGAGGAGGCACTAAGATGCAAAGCGCATATCTTGAAACCAACACAGGCAGAGGCTTACCCAGGCTGTACCCGGGCGTGTTTTGCGCGTTATTGCTGGCAATAGTGGTTGTCGCCGGCGCGCCCTCGGCTAAGGCGGAGAGCGTCCGGACCTATGATTCACCGCAAAATGCCGTTAAAGCGCTGATTGACGCCGCCAAGGCCAATGATAAAGATGAGCTGCTTAAAATATTGGGCCCGGAAGCCAAGAGCCTGGTCTTCTCCGGTGACGAAACGGCTGATAATGCCGAGCGCGCTAGATTCGTCAAAGCTTACGAGGTGAGGCACGGTCTGGTTTCTTATATTGCTGACGAACAGTCCGGCAAGCCGGCGCGCCTTTTTTTGGAAGTGGGCAAGGACGCCTGGCCCTTCCCCATTCCCATAGCGGCCGATCAAACCGGTAAACGCTGGTCCTTTGACGGCAAAGCGGGCGTGGATGAATTGCTCAGTCGGCGAATCGGCTATAACGAGCTGGCGACCATAGAAGTTTGCCGGGCTTATGTGGATGCCCAGTATGAATATTACCGGCTTAATCCGGAAAAATCCGCTGTGCCGCACTTTGCCCGCAAAATAGCCAGCAGCCCCGGCAAGCGCGACGGCCTGTATTGGGAAACGAAACCGGGTGAAGCGGAAAGTCCTCTGGGCGCTCTGGTGGCCGAGGCGGCCGATGACGGCTATACGCCCGTGCAACAGGGCGAAGATCGGTCTTATTACGGCTATCGCTACCGGGTGCTTACCGGTCAGGGCGAGCACGGCGCGCAGGGCGCGTTCAGTTATATCGGCAATGATTTGATGTTCGGCGGGTTCGCGCTCTTGGCTTACCCGGAAAACTACGGCGTCTCCGGAGTGATGACCTTTATAGTCAACCAGGACGGCGTGGTGTACGAAAAGAACCTGGGCAAGGATACGGGAAAACTGGCCACAAAGATCGCCGACTTTGACCCTGACCCCACCTGGAATAAGATAGACGAGCCTTAAGAGCATATTACAAAAACATTCCGGGCCGCCCGTAGCCACATTCCGGGCGGCCCGGTTTATACGCATCAGCGCAAGGGTTGACAAATTTGCTGAAAAAGCGGCCCCTCTTAGAGGAGCGGCCGCTTTTTCATTGAAGCAAGTCTTCGCTTTATGCAACTTAACCGTGCAGCACCTCTTGGGTGTTGCGGCTATTTTTTCAGTAATGTCCTGGTATTTGCGCATGTAAACGGCCGTGCACATCATGGGCGAATGAACGGGAGAGAGGGCGGGCAGAAGTCCGCTGTTTTGCAGCGGAATGTAATAGACAATGGCCGGACAGGGCCGGGTGATTATGGGATCAGTCCTGTATTTTTGAATATAGCGGCTGGGCCCAGGTGCAGATGTCCGCGCCGAGGGAAGCGTCATGTATTTTGCGCCCAATTTTCGGAGCAGGGCCGGCGCCTGGTTCCAGCCGTCCAGGCTGACCCGGCCGGCTGGGGCGCAAGAGACGGAAATAGCTTCGCCTTTGCCCGGGTCTTCAAAAAAACGTTTGGTGTCATCCACAAAATCGCGTGAATCATGGTTGCAGGCGGTCAGGCAGGCGCCGCAAGCGGTGCGTTTGTCGCTGTCGGTTAGGACCTTTGTGAGCCCGTCTTCAATGTAAGCGATGTTGGCCTCCTCTACCGGGCATACCCCCGGATACAACGATTGCAGCCTGCACATTTTTCAATGTCATTGAGGATCAATTTGCGTATGAATTGGACTCCTTGGAGGGCGAAGCGATATATTGGTTTATACATAAAAAATATAAATCTGCATTTTTATTATGCATTTATTTAAAATAAATTGCAACTAAAATGAAGAATGGAGGAAATTATTGCTTTGATTTTCAAAAATTTCTACCGCTTCCCGGTTTTCATGTCCGGTTGCGGAAATGGAAATTTACAGCTTAAGCGTTGAAGATGGGGTGGTTTTTTCAATAAGAAGATATACTTATTTAGTAAGCAGGTATCGCAAAGCCATTGCGGTAAAAAAACGGAAGAGCGTTTTGCGCGTCCTGCGGCTTGCAAAAGCTGATTTCTCTGCTGCTACTCTGACCGCGGCTTTAAGAAACAACATTCTTACGGGGGGTAGTGTCATGACAGCACCAAAAACTGATAATCTATCGTTATTTCCATTGACCGCGCTGGTCATAGGTTCCATGATCGGCAGCGGCGTATTTAACTTGCCCCAGAATATGGCCGAGAGCTCAGGCGCTCTGGCCATTATTTTGGCCTGGGTCATCACCTTCATCGGCATGCTCTGCCTGGCCAAAGTCTTCCAGCAGCTGGCCCTGCGCCGGCCGGACATCAATACCGGCCCTTACGGCTACGCCCGCGAAGGCTTTGGCGATTACGTGGGCTTTAACACCGCCTGGGGCATGTGGATCTCTGCCATGGCCGGCAACGCCGGATACATGGTCATGTTTTTTGCGGGCCTGGGCGGATTTTCCGTGTTCAGTTTTTTTGGCGACGGCACCACGCCGGCGGCAATGATCGGCTCGCTGCTGGGCGTCTGGCTGGTGCATGCCCTGGTTCTGCGGGGCATTACCCTGGCCGCCTTTGTGAACACCATTGTGACCATCGCCAAAGTGGTGCCGGTGGTCTTCTTTATTGTTGTAGTGCTGGCCCTGTTCCAGGCGCCCATTTTCAGCGGCGGTTTCTGGGGACCGGAGGGGCTGGCCGATATTGCGGCCCGCGCGCCGGACACCTTGCTTAACGGAGTGCTGTCCAGTCCCGAAGGGCGCAGCATCCTCATGGATCAGGTCAAAAACAGCATGCTGTATACGGTTTGGGTGTTCATCGGCATTGAAAGCGCATCCATTTACGCCTACCGCGCCAAGGATATGGTCACTGTGGGCCGCGCCACCACCATGGGGTTCGTGGTCACCATTCTGATGTACATGCTGGTGTCTTTGCTGGCTCTGGGCATCGTGCCCCAGGAACAGCTTTCTCAAATGGACAACCCCTCCATGCGCGGGGTGATGACCATCGCTCTTGGCCCCTGGGCCGCCAATATCATCAGCCTCGGCATCATTATCTCCGTGGGCGGGGCCTTTTTGGCCTGGACCATGCTGGCTGCGGAAATCATCTTCAACACCAGCCGCGGCGAGCACGGCACCGGCCCGCAACTGTTCAGGAACGTGAACTCCAAGGGCGTGCCCTCCACCGCCTTGCTGTGGAGCAATATCATCGTCAGCTTGATGCTCATCTCCGCCTGGCTGTTCAATGCCGGGTACAATGAGATCATTTTGCTGGCCACGGCCATGACCCTGATTCCTTATACCCTGGCCTCGCTGTTTGCGGTGCGCACAGCCAAAAAGGACGGCAAGTGGGACGTCAAGTTTCTGGCCATCACCCTGATCAGCTCGGCTTACGGCATCTGGCTGCTGTATGCGGCCGGGCCCAAGTATCTGCTCATCTCCATGATCCTCTACGCGCCGGCGGTAATCTTCTTCTTCTACGGCCGCAGGCAGGACAAGCTGCCCCTCTTGGTCAACAAGCGGGAGCTGGCCTGCGTGATTGTGGTTACTTGTCTCGCCGTCTTCGCGCTGTATGAAATGATCGGCGGGCGGTTGACCTTCTAACCGGAACTTCTGGCGAGCAAGCCGGATTTAATGCCTGCGAACCCCAAAAGGCTTGCGGTATTCACCGTAAGCCTTTTCATATTTTTTCCGGAAGGTGTTTTTGCCGGTGCGGCGCACAGCAAAAGATTATTTGGGAAGTTCTAAAAAACAATAAGGAAAACAGTATATTATAGCAACGAATTTCGTGGCGGATGCAAACGTCATCTTTTACGGATTAAAATTTATGCATGCTTGCGCCTGGGCGCTTTTAGCTCTTGCTGCGGCTAAATCATTTTGTTATTATATAAAAATATATGTTTTGGCTAACCCTTAAGTAACGATTATAGTTATTGGAGAGAATTCATATGTCGGATGTACCTTCTGATGCCTCTATGGAGCAAGTGCGCGAACTTTTGATGGGCACCCATCTTAAGGATATGGAAAATAGGATTAAGCGGCAGGAAGAGCGTCTTTTAAAAGAGATTGCGGACACGCACGACAGCATAAAAAGTCGGGTGGAATCTCTGGAGAACTTTATGAAGAGCGAGACCGCGTCTTTGCTGCACCGTTTGCAGGAAGAGCAGGCGGAGCGCAGTGCGGCTCTAAGGGATGAACAGCGGGAGCGCAGCGACGACGTCAAGAATGAGCAGCGCGAGCGCAAAGAAGCTTTGGCGCAACTGACCGCGGAATTTGCCGCGGACTTAACCGCCAGGGAGGAAGCTCTGGAGCGCAAGCTCACGGCCCTGTCCGGCACGCTGGATTCCGTGGAGCGCGAGTTGCGTCAGCTTCTGCTTACGGAAAACGCCAAACTTTCTTCTGAAATGGAAGAAAAATACAAGGCCGCCCTCAACGCGCTGGCGAGCACCGCTCAGCAGCTGCGCCATGATCTGGTTTCCCGTTCGGCCATGGCCGGCATATTTACCGAAGCCACCGTGCGCATGTCCAGCAGCCACTATGCGGAAGAAAGACCCGGCGACAATGTTGCTGCGGCCCCGTTGGAGTCCGCCGCGTCCAAAAAAAAGGAAAAGAACTCCTGACCTGCTGAGGCGTGAGGATGGATGAACCCAAGACGGCCGGGCACGAAGGGGCCGCTGAACAGCTTTCTGAAGCGCAAGGCTCTTCTTTGCCGCCCGCTGCAAGGCCGGATAACGGCCGGGCGGACGTTGCGGCTAGCGCTCAGGATCATGGCGGACAGGCTGCGGACCGGCCGGAGCCCTTAGAGGAAGAGCAAGGCCGGAGTTCTCCCTGGGCGGATGTGCCCGCGGCGCCGAGCGATGCGGAACTGGCCCGGTTGCGGGAGCTTTTATTTACGCGTGAACTGGCGCTGCTTGATAAAATTCAGGCTTCTCTGGACAGTTCGCGCTATAATACCCAAAAAGTCAGCAAGGTCATTGCCGAGGCCATTTTATTGCGCTCGGAAAAAGATGACCACCTGAACGTGGCCCTTGAACCGGTAGTGGCTGATATCGTCCGCAACTCTTTGCACAAGCGCCCCACGGATTTTGTAAATGCCCTGTTCCCGCTCATGGGCCCGTCTATCCGCAAATCCATTTCCGAGTCTTTCAACGCCATGCTGGGGTCTTTCAGTAAAAGCATGGAAATGGCCTTTTCCTGGAAAGGGCTGCGCTGGAGGGCGGAAGCCCTGCGCTCCGGCCAGCCCTTCAGTGAAGTGGTCATGCTGCATACGCTGGTCTATCGGGTGGAGCAGATATTTTTCATCCACAGCGACACCGGCCTTGTGCTTTCGCATCTCATCCACGAAGGCGCCGGAGCGCAAGATGCGGACATGGTTTCGGCCATGCTCACAGCCATTCAGGATTTTGCGCGCGACTGCTTCACCTCCGGCAATGAGAGTGATCTTGAAGCCCTTCGCCTCGGCGAGTTTACTATTTTTATTGAGAAACTAGGTCCGGCTTATATTGCCTGTGTGGTGCGCGGCACGCCTCCCCCGACCCTGCACGAACAGCTGCGTTCCACTTTGGAGCTGATGCTGGGGGCCTTTGCTGAAGATCTGGGCAAATTTGACGGCGATACTTCCCATTTTGAAGGCGCAGCGCGGTATCTTGAAACCTGCATGGTTTCAAGTTACGTGGATGACGATAAAAAATTGCCGCTGTGGGCAAAAGCCCTGCCGGTATGTGTAGTTTTGTTGGTGGTGGGCGTATTCGCCTTTTTTAAAATACAGGCCACGCATTTTGCAGATACCAGAGAGTCCGCTTTAGGCGTTATGCGCTCCGAACCCGGCCTCATGGTGATTAATGTTTCCGAGAACCGCACTCCGCCGTGGGACGCCGTTGTGCTTAAAGATGCGTTGGCCGTGGACCCAACCGTATTTTTGCAGGAAAGAAACTTCTCCGCCGACCTGTTCAATTTCAAAGTTATTCCCTTTATTTCTTATGACCCGTCCATTGTCGCCGAGCGGGTCGAGTCCGAAATAAAACTTCCGGACACCGTGACCATGCGATTCGACAAAGGCACGCTATACTTGAAGGGCACAGCGCCCATGCGCTGGATAGTGGAAGCCCGCGAGCGGGCGCGTTCTCTGCCGGGTGTTGAAAGCATTGATATTCGAGAATTGAGCGACCCCAATATGGCGCAGGTTACAGCCTGGATTAAGGAAGTGGAGAGCGCCGCCATTGAGTTCCCGTTGGGCGGAGATCTGCCTGTGCCCGCGGACCAGCCCAAGCTGCAGCATATCGCCGATATTTTGGTGTCTTTGGAAAAAACAGCCAAAGAAATGGGCTTCGACGTCACATTGACCATCTACGGCCATGCTGATACTACCGGAGGAGAGAAGCGCAATTATGAAATAAGCCAGGCGCGCACCCGTACTGTAGCGGCGTTGTTGTACGCCAGAGGCTCCAGCATGCCTATCGCCATGTACGGCATGGGGTCGCAATACCCGAAAAATAGAGGGGATTTGACCGAAGAGGCGCGTCTCGCCCATGAGGACCAGGCCAGCCGGCGCATTGAGCTGCGGGTGCATCTTGCCAGGTCCGTCGCCCCGGATTCTGATGCGATTTTGCCGTAGTCCCGGTCCGGTTGCGGCGTGTTATTAAAATTGAACCCGGGTTTGGCCGCGTATTCCAAATAACCATGATCAGCAAAAAAATCTGTTTGCTCGGCGCTTTTTCCGTGGGTAAAACCTCCCTTGTCGAGCAATACGTTCATTCTATTTTTTCCGATAAATACCTTTCCACCGTGGGTGTTAAAATCAGCAAAAAAATCCTAAGCCTGGACGGGCGGGACGTGACCTTGGTGCTCTGGGACATGGAAGGACGCGATGCCTATGTGGATATAAATGTCTCTTACCTGCGCGGGGCCATGGGCTTTTTTGTGGTCGCCGACGGCACCCGCGCCGAAACTCTTGACGCGGCCATCGGCATTCGCAAGCTCGCCCTGGAAAAAGTCGGATCCCCCATCCCCAACTATTTGTTGATAAACAAAGCGGACCTTGTCGATAGCTGGGAAATTACAGAAGCCTCGCTCAAAAATGTCGAGCAGCAGGGCATTAAAGTGCTGCACACCAGCGCCAAAACCGGCCTGGGGGTAGAGGAAGCGTTCTCCTCTCTTGCCAGAGACATGCTCGGATAAATCACTTTTACATCCTCAACCGATTCAGTTACAAATGCGTATCGGCCATGTGCGTCGTTTTTGAGGCAGTTCGGGGGGGAGTCCAGGCGACGCGGCTTTCAAAGTTTTAAGGAATAAGCTTATGGTTGACCAGGAACAGCTTGTCCTCAACATCTTGCGATCATTAGACGTCGCGGTCTTAAAGCGGGTGGAGCCCAGAAAATACGAGTTTCTCGGCGAAGCCCCCGATTTCTACAATGAATTTTTCCCTCCCAACGAGGGGGGGGCGTGTAATGCGCCTTGGGAATACTCGGCTATGCTTGAGTTTTTTCTTGAAGACGCGGAGAATTTTTTCAACTGCGGCGAGCCGGGCGAGTATTCTTCCGGGGTTTGGCAGGAAGACGGTCAGACTGATGAGGAGGCGGGTCTGCTGGCCGTGGCTTCAATGCATGACGGCGTGGAGGTCATTATCATCCGCCTGCTCAATGACGACTACCGCCAGCGGGTGGGTATTTTGCGCAAGGCCCGGGAACAATTGCTGGAAAACCGCAAACTGGCCACCACGCTTAAGGAATTCAAGGTCAAATCGCAGCGGGACGGGCTGACCAAAATTCTCAATCGGGAAACATTCATGGAAATTTTGCGGAATAAAATTTCCGCCATGCAGCATAAGGTTATGGCTGATGAACTCGTCAGCGAGCCGCCGTCCCTGCTGATGATGGATATTGATAATTTTAAAAATATTAACGACACTTATGGGCACTTATGCGGCGACATGGTTTTGCAGGGACTGGGGCAGTTGTTGACCGAACAGTTGCGCCGTTCCGACATCGTCGCCCGCTATGGCGGCGAGGAGTTTGTCGTGCTTATTTTGCGGGGCACTCCGGAGCAGGTTTACAAAATCGCCGACAAAGTCAGAGCCGCCATAGAGACGAATAATTTTGGCTGGGCGCCCAAAATCACGGTCAGCGTCGGCTGCGCCACCTATATTCCCGGTGAAAGCGTGGAAAATTTCATTCACCGGGCGGACGACGCCATGTATGACGCCAAACACAGAGGCAAAAACATAGTCTGCGTGCGTTAAAAAACGCAAGCCGCAAAGGCTTGGCCGGAACGTCCCCCCGTCTGGCGTACCCGCCGGACGCTTTCAGCGAAAGGTCTAAATCCGTCTATAAACAAGATCTTGGAGGATCGCCGCGCAGCCCTTTCTTGACGCATGGGCATTGCAAGGAGTTTGAAAAATGCACAGCTTTCGAGACGATTACAGCGAAACAGCCCATCCCCGGATTTTGCAGGCTTTGCAGTCCGGCAACTTGGAGCAGGATGAAGGCTACGGCTGTGACCGACGCTGCGCGGCCGCGCGGCAGCACATCAAGGCCCGTCTGGGCGCTTATGCGGATAGAGCCGACATTCATTTTTTATGCGGCGGCACCCAGAGCAATCTGACGGCTATTTCGGCCTTTTTGCGGCCTCATGAAGCGGTGGCGGCTGCGGAAACAGCGCATATCTGCGTTAATGAGACCGGAGCCATCGAGGCCACGGGCCATAAAGTCATCGCCCTGCCCGGGGCTGACGGCAAAGTGCGGCCGGAGCAGATTCGGCAGGTCCTGGACGCGCACGGCCGCAACGAGCATAAAGTCAAGCCGCGACTGGTCAAAATTTCCAACTCCACGGAACTGGGGTCCATATATACCTTGCGGGAATTGGAAGCCTTAAGCGCTTTGTGCCGGGAAGAAAGTCTGTTTTTGTATGCGGACGGCGCCCGCCTGGGCGCGGCCCTGACCGCGAGCGGCAATGACGTGAGCCTTGCGGACATGTGCCGCCTGACCGATGCCTTTTACATCGGCGGCACCAAAAACGGGGCCATGCTCGGCGAGGCTGTGGTGCTGTGCAATGACGCGCTTAAAGAAGACTTCCGCTACCACATGAAGCAGAAAGGGGGGCTTTTGGCCAAGGGCCGCATCCTGGGCGTGCAGTTTGAAGAACTCTTTCGGGACGATTTATTTTTCGACCTGGCCCGCCACGCCAACCACATGGCCCAGCTTATGGCCGAAGCTTTCAAAGCGGCCGGCTACGGCTTTTTGGTCGAGTCGCCCACCAACCAGATTTTTCCCATCCTGCCCGCCGCGCTGATAGAAAGATTGCAAAAGAACTGGGCTTTTTACGTCTGGCGGCAAGTGGACGCGGAACACTCCGCCATTCGCCTGGTCACTTCCTGGGCCACCCCGGAAGAGGTGGTGCGTAGGTTCATAAGTGAGCTGTAAACCGCCGCCAAGGCTTGCCGCGAGTTTGCAAAGCTCGCAAGGCAGGTCCGACGGTTTTAAGATGGTGCTGCCGCGGTCCCAAGCTTGAGCATTTTCCGGAAACGGGCTATGGATACCGGGTTCGGCATCCTGTGGCATTTGCACGCGGAGGGATGGCTGAGCGGTTGATAGCGGCAGTCTTGAAAACTGTTGACGATGCAAGTCGTCCGGGGGTTCAAATCCCTCTCCCTCCGCCATTTCATCCATTTTTTGCTGCCGCGGGCACGGCGAAATCTCTTTACTTACCCGCATCGGGGGGCTTGCCCCCGCCGGCCAGGTGCTGCTCCAGAAGACGCAGGAGCAAGCGCGATTGAATGGGTTTGCCGATGTAGTCGTCCATGCCCTGGGCCAGGAATTTTTCTTTATCGCCCTTCATGGCGTGGGCGGTCATGGCGATGATGGGCACATCGGGCGAAGTTTGCAGGTTTTTGGCCGCGCGCAGGCGTTTGGTGGTTTCCACGCCGTCCAGAAGCGGCATGGCGATGTCCATTAGAATCAGATCGTAGTGTTGTTTGGCCACGGCTTTAAGCACTTCTTCGCCATTTTGCACGCAGTGGACGGTAAAGCCGTTTTTGCGCAGCAGGCGTTCGATAAACATGGCGTTGACCGGATGGTCCTCAGCCGCCAGAATGGTTGCGGAGAGGGGTTTGCTGTCCGGCGTCGCGGCGTCTTTGGGCGTTTCCGTTTCCGCCGGACTCAAGACTTTGCTGAAAGGCGCCCGGAAATAAAAAACGCTGCCTTTGCCCGGTTCGCTTTCCACAGTGATATCGCCATTCATAAGCAAAGCCAGGCTGCGCGAAATGGCGAGGCCGAGACCCGTGCCCTGGTGGCGTCTGGATGTGGAGCTGTCCATCTGTTTAAAGCGTTCAAAGACATTTTGGATCTGTTCCGGGGTGAGCCCCGCGCCGCTGTCTTTAACCGCAAACTCCAGCACCACCTGCGCGTCGTCTTCTTCAAGCTTGCTGATTTTCAGGGACACGCCGCCTTTTTCCGTAAATTTGATGGCATTGCCGATGAGATTGACCAAAATCTGGCGCAGGCGCAAAGGGTCGCCGATCAGGAGGTCAGGCACTTCCGGGGCCATCTCGATATGAATGGTCAAATTCTTTTCAGCCGCGCGGGGCACAAACATGGTGCGCAACAGGCTGACCCGGTGGCTCAGCTCAAAAGGCTGCAAGTCCAGGGTGACCATGCCGGCCTCAATTTTGCTGAAATCAAGAATATCGTTGATCAGCCCCAGCAGGGATTCGGCTGAAACCTGAGCCGCTTCCATATATTCCGTTTGCTCTTCATCCAGTTCCGTGGCCATGGCGAGGTCGAGCATGCCCAGCACGCCGTTCATGGGCGTGCGTATTTCGTGGCTCATGGTGGCCAAAAATTCGCTTTTGGCCCGATCCGCGGCTTCGGCGGCGTCTTTGGCCACTCGCAGGGCCTGCTCCATGCGCCGGGCATGGGTCACGTCCCTGACCATTTCCGCCACCATGGTGATTTCGCCGGTCGCATCGCGCACCGGAAAATGCGAGACCGCCCAAAAACGGCGCTGCACCGGGTTATACACTTCCTTGGCTTGGATTTTTCCGGTGCGCAGCACCTCATCCACCTGGCAGTGCATACAGTCGCGATCGCCCAGGAAAAAGCAGGCCCAGCATTGCGGCTTCTGGTCAGTGGGGCGCTGGGGTCGCAGCAGGGCGGCTTCTTTCCAGTTGCTGAACACCAGGGCGCCGCTTAAGTCGCAAACAGTGAACCTGTCGGGGATGGCCCGCAAAATATCCCCGTACAGCGCGGCAACGGCCATGCCGTCGCCGGTGGGCTTTTCAGGGATAACGGCTGTGCAGGCGTATTCGGCAGCCGCTTGTCCGGTCGGGGGTGGGCCGGTTGTGGGGCTGTTTTCAAGAACAGCAGGTTCGGCGGCATTATTTTTTGCGTGGGCGGAGTGTTTGGGGCGGGAGGTTTCCTGCTTGGGCATGGCTGTATCCATTTGGGGTGAAGTCTGTTGCTTTTTAGCTTATACTGCATCCGCCGGGCATAGGCAATTCAAATTGAAGGCTTGCCCTCCGACGGCGCTTTATTTAGACTTCACCTACAACTGTTTTAATTCTGGTGACAAGGAGCATTTGTGCAGATTACGGCTACAGAATTTCCCGGCCTTGCGGTTATTGCCCCCAAAGTGCATCAGGATGAGCGCGGTTTTTTTCTGGAAACTTTTCGGCGTGACCTTTTTGAGGCCGCCGGGTTGCGGCTGGATTTCGTGCAGGCCAACCACGCCCGCTCGGGAAAAGCCGGCGTGCTGCGCGGCCTGCATTACCAGGCGCCTCCGGCCGCTCAGGCCAAGCTGGTCTGGGTTACGGCCGGCGAGGTTTTTGATGTGGTTGTGGATCTGCGCCGGGGCTCGCCCACTTTCGGCCGTCATTTCTCCATTGTGCTCACGGCGGCCAACTTTGTAAGACTGCTCATTCCCAAAGGTTTTGCGCACGGCTACCTGACCCTGACGCCGGGCGTGGAGTTTCAGTACATGGTTGACGCCTATTATGCGCCGGGCCATGAACAGGGGCTGCTCTGGAACGACCCGGATCTGGGCATAGACTGGCCGGAGCTTGATCTTATAATGGCGGAGAGGGACAAAACCTGGCCGCGCTTGAAAAATATAACCAGCCCCTTCCTGTTCGTGCCGGATGCCGGCGTCTGGGCTTAAGCGGCCGACAAAAGCATGCGCAAATCGCTTGAACAGCAGCATGGACGAGAGCCGGCCCGCAGCGCATTTCTTCTGCGCGCCCTGGGCCGAGACGCCCTGCCGCTTTTTTTGGGCCTTGTGCTGGCGTTGCTCACGGGCTGGGCGGTGTTTCCCCAGGTGCTGTACAGCCGCGAGGAGCAGCCCATGGCCTTTAATCACGTGCTTCACATCGGACAGGCCGGCCTTGATTGCGGCGCGTGCCATTATTTGCGGTCCGACGGCTCTTTTGCCGGACGGCCTTCTTTGGAAAATTGCGCGGAATGCCACAGCGCGCCGCTTGGCAAAGACCCGGCGGAACAGCGCCTGATCAGCGAGTATATTGATCCGGGCAGAGAAATTCCCTGGTTCGCTTACGCGGGCCAGCCGGAGCATGTGTTTTTCAGCCATGCCGCGCACAGCCTTGAGCGCTGTAACGCCTGTCATGAATTTACGAAAATCAGGCTGTGCGCCCGCTGCCATGCGGACATGTCCGCCGGCGCGGAGTTGCCCGCCTATGTTAAGGACCGTCTCACCGGCTACAGCAAAGACGCTATGGCCATGAGCGCTTGCGAACGCTGCCACGCCCTGCCCGGTCATGCCCCGACCACGGCCTCCAACGATTGCGCGGTTTGCCACAAATAGGCGCCTGAGATGCTGGATCGCAGAAACATACTTAAATTCTTGCTCGCCGGAGCAGCCGGCAGTCTGCTGACGCCGCTGCCTTGGAAGCTTTTGGAAGACAGCGCGGTCTGGACTCAGAACTGGCCGTGGATTCAGGCCGGGACCAAAGGCGCGGTGACGTTTCGGCGCACGGCCAGCAAACTCTGCCCTTCGGGCGCAGGTTTGCTTGTGCAACTGGTGGGCGGTCGCCCCATACGCGTGTTGCCCGACCCGGAGCACCCGCTCAGCCTGGGCGGCATTTCTGTTTTGGCCGCGTCCGAAGTGCAGCTTATGTATAGCCCGGCCCGGGTGCGCATGCCCTTGCGGCGCGGTGCGGACGGCGTTTTGAGGCCGGTGGACGCGAGCGATGCCTTGCGTCTGTTTATTGCCGCCCTGGAAAAAATACAGTCCCGCAACCGGCCGGACAAAGTCATGTGCCTGTGCGGGGATGAAACCGGCAGCCTGTACGAGCTTTTATCTTTGCTGACCCGCGGGCTTGGTTCAGACGTGTTTTATTTCATGCCTTCGGAATTGCAGCCTCACGCTCAGGCAGCATTGGCCGCCGGAGCGGACGGCCTGCCTGTTTATAATTTGGAGGACAGCGACCTGATTGTCTGTCTGGGGGCGGATATGCTGGGAACCTGGGGCACGGTGCTGCGCAATAATGGAGTGCGCGCCGCCGGCCGCCCGCCGGGCAAAGAGAAGGCGGCCGGTCGCCTGGTTTATTGCGGCCCGGCCCGCAACGCCACGGCTGTAACGGCGGACAAGTGGCTGCCCCTCAAGCCGGGCGCGGAGGAGATTTTTTTGTTGGGCCTGGCCAATTTGCTGCTTAAAAACGTCGCGCCCCCGGAAATTGCCGTCTATACCCCGGAATTGGTCAGCGCGGCGGCCGGAGTGGATGCGGCGGCGCTGCGCGAGCTGGCCCGGACATTGGGGACTGCGCGGCGGCCGCTGGTCCTTACCGGCGCTTGCGCCGGGCAAGGCGGCAGCGCGGCTCTGGCCCGCCTGGAATTTTTCTTTAACCGCCTGCTGCCGGGCGGAGCCCTATCTTTCATGGCCGGGCCGGAGACAGTGCTGGCCGGCGCGGCGGCTTTTACCGACCTTGCCCGCCGCAGTTTGTACAATTATGCCGGTGCGGCCCAAGGGGAAGAAATTCCGGATCTGCTCATCAGCTATGACGCCAACCCGGTTTACTCCCTGCCGGCTTCAGTCCGCGAGCAACTGCGGCTTGCGGATATTCCGTTCAAGGTCGCTTTCAGTTCTTTTTTGGATGAAACCGCGCTGGCTGCTGATTTGGTCTTTCCCCTGCCTTTGGGCCTGGAGCGCTTGGACGATATGTACACGCCTTTCGGCTCCGGACGGATAATTTACAACATTTGCCCGCAGATAGTTAAGCCCGCCCACAGCGCTCCGCCTCCCGCGGAAATTTTATTTGCCGCGCTGGCCGCTTTGGACGTGGAAACGCATGCAACGGACGGGCGGCAGATAGACAAATTTGAGGATCTGCTGCGGGGAAGAGCTGCGCAATTAGGAGCTAATTTCAGGAGCCTAATGCGCGGCGAGCCGTTTACAGCCGCCCCTCGTCTTTTGCCGCCGGGCGAAAGTTTTGCGGCTGTGATTCACAATCTGTCCGGTTATGCGGATATCCCCAACCCCGGCGAGTCAGCCGCTCCAACAATCGGCGGCGAACTCGCGCTTGCGCCGCTGCTCCGTTCGGCCTTAGGCACGGCGGTCAGCGGTCTTCCGCCTTACGGGCCCGCAAGTGTTCCTGAAGATGAATTGCGCGGCGCGGAACTATATGTTTGCGTCAACTCCGCCACAGCCCGCCGTCTGGGCCTTAAAAACGGGCAGCGGGCGCGGCTCAGCGCAACAACCAAGGCAGGCGATGCGGCAACAACGCGTCTTTTTGTGCGCGTGGCGGTTTTTGAAGGCATTATGGACAATGTGGTCGGACTGCCCCTGGGCTATGGGCATGCGGGTTTTGATGCCTTCAGCCAGGGACGGGGAGTCAACGGTTTGGATTTGTTTTCGCTGACCTTAGAGTCGAAAGCCGGCGGGCAATATTGCCTGGCCGCGCAAAAACTTGCGCTTGAAGGGGTGTGAGCGAAATGAGCGCGGGCAACGGGCGAAATATTCGCTGGGGCATGGTCATTGATCTGGACAGGTGCACGGGCTGCGGCGCCTGTGTCGCGGTGTGCCAGGCGGAAAATAATGTCGCGCCGGTGCCTGATGCCTCGGACAAAACCAGAAGCATCACTTGGCTGCGCTTGCGTGCGTTGGACAACGGCAAGACCTTTCCGGCCAATGAGGGCGCGTTTTTGCCCTTGCCCTGCCAGCACTGCGAAAATCCGCCCTGCGTGCCGGTTTGCCCGGTCACGGCCACGCAAAAACAACAAGCGGGGGGCGTTGTCAGCCAAACGCATGCTCGTTGCATCGGCTGCCGCTACTGTATGATTGCCTGCCCTTATCACGCCCGCTACTTTAACTGGCAAGATCCGGCCTGGCCCAAGGGCGCGGAAGAGGCGCTTTCGCCGTTCGTTTCCGTGCGGCCGCGCGGGGTGGTGGAAAAATGCACCTTCTGCGCGCACCGCTGGCAATTGGCCAAAGACAAGGCTCTGGCCGAAAAACGCGATTCTTACGCCCTGGCTGAAGGAGAGTATGTTCCGGCTTGTGTTGAGGCCTGCCCGGCCAAGGCGCTTTATTTCGGCGATTTGAACAATCCGGCCCATCTCGTGCATAAACTGGCCAAATCACGGCAGGCGTTTTGCCTGCTTAAGTCCATGCATACTCGGCCGCAGGTTTATTATCTCAGCCGCCGGGCTTGGGTGCGCAATTTGCGCGACCGCGTTTTAAGCGAGCCGAACAGCGAGGGGCAATCATGAGCGTAAAGTCAGGCTTGCCCATGGATCATGCCTTTTTGCCCGTGGGGCGCACTCGGTGCGGTTTTGGCCGTTTTTTGCTCTGGCTGACCCCTTGGGCGGCGTTGCTGGTTTGGGGGCTTTATGCGGCCGGGCTGATTTTGGGGCAGGGTCTTGCGGTTACCCGGCTGAACGACCTCATGGCTTACGGCCTGTGGATCACTTTTGATCTGGGCATCATGGCCCTGGCCGGCGGCGCGTTCGTCACCGGCCTGTTGCTGTATTGCTGCCGCAAGAGGGATTTGGCCCAGATCGACGGTCTGGCCGTGCTTTTGGGCTTTGTGTGCTATACCGGGGCCGTGGGAGTGCTTTTTTTGGAAATCGGGCAGCCCTTGCGCGCCTGGTTCGGCTTTTGGCACGCCAATGTGCGCTCCATGCTCACTGAGGTGATTTTTTGCGTGACTTTGTACAGCTTGGTCCTGGCCATTGAATTTATCCCCCATGCCCTTGCGCAGCGCCGGGTCGGTCAAAGTCCGTTTTGGCGGGATTTCGGCCGCAATCTGCACTGGACCATGCCCCTGTTTGCGGCGATGGGGCTCTTTTTATCCATATTTCACCAGGGTTCTCTGGGCGGTATGTACGGGGTGCTGTTCGCCCGGCCGTTTACTTTTCGGGAAGGTCTGGGCCTCTGGCCGTGGACGTTCTTTTTGTTTGTGCTTTCAGCCGCCGGGTCGGGCACGCTGTTTACCCTGCTCTGCGGCGAGCTTATGGAAACTTGCGTGGGACGGCGACTTATTTCCGGCCGGGTCAAACAATTTTTGGCCAAGACCGGCGGTGTGCTGCTGGCTATATATGTGGCGGCCAAGGGCGCGGATACGCTGGCTTGGGCCGCAGACCTCCTGCCCCGTTACGGCTGGACCTTTGCGGATATGTTCCATGGCGCTCTGTACGGCGAGTGGCTGCTGATTATGGAAATAGCTGTGTGCGGAGTTTTGCCCTGCGCAATTTTGCTCATTCCTGTTTTGCGGCGGAGCGCGGGGCTCACGCGCCTGGCCGCCGTACTGGCTTGCCTGGGGGTATTTATCAACCGTTATGTGCAGACCGTGCAGAACCTGGCCGTGCCTTCCCTGCCTTTTGAAGGCTGGGCGAGCTATTTGCCCAATTGGGCGGAAGTGGCGCCTTGCCTTGCGGCTGTAGCTTACGGGGTGATTGTGTTCAGCCTGGCTTACCGGTATTTGCCGCTTTTTCCAATGGAAAAAGAGGTTGAGGCCAAAGCTGCGGATGAGTAGCCGGACGGGGGCGGCTTTGTAAGGAGAGACGGGGCGAATGCAGCCGGTGTTTATCCGGTTTCCGACTGGAAAGCGCGGCAAAGGGGCATGGGCAAAGCGCCGCGGGCTTGAAGATTATCTTTCCGCATTCTTTTTGTTGACAAGCCCGGCCGCATCTCTTAAAAACGATTTCTCCGGGCAGTTGGCTCAGTTGGTAGAGCACCGCCTTCACACGGCGGGGGTCACTGGTTCGAGTCCAGTACTGCCCACCACGCAAATTCAAGGGGCTATCCTTCACAGGATAGCCCCTTTTTTATGGCCGCGGCCCGGCTCCGGAGCATAAACGGCGATCCGGACAAGGCTTGAACCGCCGCCGGGTTCTGTGACAGGAGGCGGCGACCCTTGCCCGGCAATCCTTCTATTTGTTTGCTTAATTGACTACATGCCAAATTAAGGCTATATTTAGTCCATAATAAAGTACTAAATGGAGTCTTTATGCGTTTGAGCCAAAGCGTCAAGCCCATCAGTTATGTGAAGGCCAATACCGGCAAGGTGCTGGAGCAGGTTAACGCTTCCGGGCCCATGATCATTACCCAGAACGGCGAGGCCGCGGCCGTGCTGATGAGCGTATGCGATTACGACCGCTTGCAGGAAAGCCTGGCGCTTTTAAAAATCCTGTCTCTGGGCAACAAAAGCATTGAGGCGGGCAAAGATGTTCCGGCGGAAATGACTTTCGCCCGTTTGCGCCAGAAAGTTCGCGAGGAGAGGAAGCTGCATGGCTAAAGCGCACCTGGCCCCGGAGGCGGACCGCGATATTGGGGATATTTTTAATGAGCTGCTTGCCGTGGAAGGGGTGACAACTGCTGAGCGTTTTGTGGAAGGGCTCAATGAAGCGATCGTTTCGCTGCGCGCCGCTCCGTCAGATAAGCCCTACCCGGCTGAACTGCTCAAGGAGGGCATCACCTTGTTTCGTGAGGTCCGCTACGAATCCTGGCGCGTTTTTTACTGCATTGTTGACGGCGGCATCAGGGTCGTGGCTGTGCTGGACAGCCGGCGCAACGCTGTGCAGCAGCTGCCCGCGCGCCTGGCGCGAGGTTAAAGGACGGGGCATGGGGGGCTTAGCTCGTTTTTTTTCTCTCTTCCTCTCAACTGGTTATCACCGGCGGCCTGAATTGCGGTTTTTGTTGTTGCTTACTTCAGATACTTCTGCAACATGCCGCGCAAGGGGCGCGCATCCTCGGGCAAGGTGAACGAAGCCTCCAGGCAACGGGATTTGTCCGCCGGATCCAGCACGTAAATTTTCATCTCTTTGCCGGTTGCGGCCAGCCAGCGTTGAATTTCCTCTTTCGGCAGCACGAACAGCCACTCAAAAATGTCGCTGTCCAGGAAAGCGCCGCCGACGTAAACGGACTTCACGGGCCCGCCGTCCTGCAGAGCCGTTTGCACCAGGCGTTGCTCGCCGCCGATGCCTTCCGGGCCTTCAAACGCGTCCACAGGGAAAGCTTTGATCAAAGGCGCATTGACCAGCAGCGCAGCTGTAGGGACGCCTCCATCCGGCCGATAGGCGATGCGCAGCCGGGCCGGGTCTGTGACGTTGCCGAAAACCGCCTTGCCGGGCAGCTCCGCCCATTTAAGCGGAATGGTTTGGTAAGGTGTGGCGATTTTCCAGGCGGCCGGTTCTTCCGCCAATGCGGCCGGCAGGAAAAGGGCAAGCCCCAGTCCGGAAAAGCAAAGGCTGAGAAAAAATACATATCGGCGCATGATCGTTCTCCACGTTAATTCAAATAAGCTTTAATCGGCATGATAAGCGTTTGTTCGGATACGGACAAGCGGCCGAAGATTTGGGCGCGCCTGGTCAAGGCCTGCCTTGGCTGGAAAAAGTCCGCAAAAAACCCGCCTGGCAGCGGGTTTTTTGTGTTTATTTTCTGCTCTTTGCCTTTGGCGGCGGGGCATTTATTTCATGGTGTCCAGCAGGCCCTGCTCAACAGAGTCATTGCTCTTCATGCTCATGCGGATAGTTTCCAGTTCGTCCTTGTAGCTGCCCTTGTCGCCGATTTCCATGAACACCAGCGCTTTGTTGCCTTCGGCCGCCACGTTTATTTCCATAGGCACGCCGCCGGAATCGGCCGTAAAGAAATAAGCTCCGTTGGCGGTTTTCTCAGGCGCGCTGCCGCCGAGCTGCTGGGACAGCATTTGGGCCAGCTGCTCAGCGCTTTTGCCGTCGGTGGGCATCAACTGAATGGAAGAAACGCACTCCTGGGAAGGGGAAGCCACCAAGGCCTGCATGGTCGGCGCATTATACATGGTCGTCCAGCCGGCGGGCACCTCAACCGTAACGCTGCCGCCGGTGAAAGTTTCGGCCAGGGCCGCGGAGGCCAGGGTCAGGCAGGCCAGGGTCAACACAAAAGTGAGAATCCGTTTTTGCATATATTAGCTCCTTAAAGGGTTAGATTACAGTTCAAGCCCGGCGGGTCCGCATTAAAGGCCGGTGGTCCGGGTGCCCTACTTTAAAACATCCAGCATTTTCTGTACAGTCCGATCCTCACTGTGCAGGCTGCTGCGGATGGCCCGCAGTGCCTTGCCGTGATCGGAGGTGGCGCCAAGCTCCATAAAGACGACGATTATGTCGGAGGAAGCCAGGGCAAAGGCCGTAAAAGGCACGCCGTGCAAAACGCCGTCAAAGGTATAGGCGTCGTGGCCGGGCATTTTTTCAGGTTTGCTTCCATTTATGCTTTGCGCGAAAACATCACAGAATTCTTTGGCGCTTTGCCCCCCCACATTGGGCAGGGCCTGCGCGGAAACGGCGCAGTCTTCTGCAGGCGAGGTCAAGAGAGTTTGGAAGTTATCCGGCTCGTATTCCACGCCCCAGCCGTCCGGCACGGTCACGGTAATGTTGTTTCCGCCGGTAAAAGTTTCCGCCATGGCCGGCAAAGCAGCGATAAAACAGGCCAAAGCCAGACAGCTTGGCGCCAGGATAAGCGAGAGAATCCGCTTTTGCATATAATTCTCCATAAAAATTTAAATTATGCGGGCCCGGGGGCCTGATCCACCGCCACAGCCGTGAGAGGTTTCTATTTTAGGGCATCCAGTTTTTCCTGTACAGCCGAATCACTGCTGCGCAGGCTGGTGCGGGCGAGCCGCAATTTTTCAGCGTATCTGTCGCTTCTGCTGATTTCCATAAACACAAAGGCGCCGGCTTCTCCGGAAAAAGTGAGCGCCGGCGCGGGCATATCGCCGAGAACGGCCTCAAAACCGTATACGCTCTCATCGCCTGTTTTTTCAGGCGGTTAAACGTTTAGGCTCTGAGAAAAAAGATCGCCTAATTATTTGCTGTTCATCCCCATAGCAGGAAGAAGCTGCACGGAAACAAGGCATTCCTTGTCCGGCGGGATCAAAGTCATGTGTCCGCCTGTCTGGGCATGCTGCCCCACCTGCCGGCCGTCAGGCGCGGCTGTGGTGCTGCCGTTGTCGCCTGTGAATATCCGGGCCGGGAAAGTCGCGCGCAGGCAGGCCAGGCCGCGGGCAAAGGTTATAGCTGCTTCGCGCATAAGTTCATTTTTCCGCACAGGCGCATTTCGTGCCCAAACTTTCGAGAAGAGCTATCTTTTGCCTGGCCGGCGCCTTTTTCACAGCCAATTCCATGCGCAGGGCCGCGCTTTTGTTCGGCGCATCCGCCACCGCCGCCAGGGCTACCGGCAAACGCGCGCGGGTGCAGCGCGAAGCCGTGCCCGCATTGTGTTCTGCAAGCCGCCGCGCCAGGTTTGTGGTAATCCCGCAATACAGGCTCTTATCCGCGCAGCGCAGCAAATACACATGCCAGGGGCCGGAGACGTCGCCAGCCTTGGTCATGGCCGACCCGGGCGGGCGGCTTCGCCCGGTCCCGGAAAATGGCAGGCCTCGCCGGCGGTGAGCAGCAGGGGTTTGCAAAAGGGGGCCAGTTGGGGCAAGGCCGTGGTAAATCTGGCCGTGTTTTGCTCCAGAGCGGGAAATGTGCCCCAGTGCATGGGTATCACATAGGGCACGTTCAGCAGCTTGCAGGCCATGGCCGCCTGGGCCGGGCCCATGGTGAACACGCCGCCCATAGGCAGAAGGGCCACATCCAGCGGGTACATCTCGCCCCACAGGGCCATGTCGCCGAACACGCAGGTGTCTCCGGCATGATAAACGGTCAGGCCGTCAGGCAAGGTAATGATGTACCCGGCCGGGGTGCCGGAGTTGCTGCTGTGAAAAGCCGGCACCATGACCACTTCAGCTTCTTTAAAGGGAACTGTGCCGCCCATGTTGAAGCCTATGCCGTTAAGGATATGCTCCGGGGCAAGCTTGCCGTGGGCGATGCGCGCTACGCTGCCCACAATGCCGCCAAGCACCGCGCCGTCTTCCAGGCAAATATCCACGGCTGAACCCACATGGTCGTCGTGATCATGGGTGACCAGCACAAGGTCGGCTTTGGGCAAATCGCGCCAGGGTTTTTTATCCGCATTGGCGCCGAAGAAGGGGTCAATATAAATATTGATGCCCGGCGTTTCGATGAAAAAATTGGAATGGCCCAGCCAGGTAATTGTGGTCGCCATGTCAGTCTCGCCTCCTTGCCGCAATGGCCTTTGCAGGACGATAACGCATTCTGCCAGATTTTTAGCTTTAAGTCGATAGCAATAAGTTAAAACAGCCTGCGCGTTAAAGGAAGCTTTGCCTGCCCCTGCGCCCCGGCCTTGGCAATATTTGCCTGGGCCGGACAACGCCGGGAGACGCTCCTGCTTTCTGCATCGGCGAGGCCGCGGGTTGGATCAGTCCCTGTTCGGCGGAAGGGTTCAGCTACGCGTTTATTTCCGCGGAAAATTTGGGCGAAGCGATCCTCGGCGTTGATTCCGGTCCGGAAATTTTGCGCTGCTACAGCCGCGCCGCGCGTTTTTGGCCGCTAATATAGCCAGGAAGAAATAGTCCGTGGTCATGTACACGCGGCTTTTGGGCCGCCTGGTCATGGGCGGCGGCGTTTTTGGCGCATAGAATCAGTTTTTGCAGCTCAAAAAACGCCAAAGGGACAGGAGAAATCCTATCCCTTTGGCGTCTTACCATTGCCGCGTTCTTTTTTATTCTCCGACCTCCACCCGGCGGCGATGAGGAGATTCCCCGGCCCGCAGCGCAGACTACGGACCGGGAAATCTATGGGGAGGGGAGAAATTTATATGCCTGCTTAAGCCGCCAGAGCGTCAAAGAGTTCTTTGGCTTCCGAGTCTTCCGGGTTGAGTTCAAGGAGCTCTTCCAGGTGGACCACGGCTTCTTTCTGACGTCCCATGGAGACCAGGCAGCCGACCATGGAGATGCGCACGGCGCGGTTATCGGGCTCAAGAGCCAGGAAGTGCTCCAAACAGGGCAGGATTTCTTCCAGGCGGTTCAGATAATGAGCCTCCTGCACAGCGCAGTGAGTGGCGATCATGTTTTGCGGGTTCTTTTCCAGAGCCCTCAGGAAGGTTGCAAAAGCTTCCTCATGTTCGCCTTTTTCCATGAGCACCAGGCCGATGCCGCTCAAGGATTTGTCGCAGGCCTCAATGGCCGCGGCCTTGCGGTACAGAACCAGCGCATCGTCAACATTGCCGCGCTGAATGGCCACAGTAGCGAGACCCAGATACGGATCGGAATGTTCGCCGTCGCTGGCCACCGCTTTGCGGTAGTATTCTTCGGCCTTGTCCAGGTCGCCCATGAACAGGTAACACTCGCCAAGTTCCTTGTTGATTTCGTAATCCAGTTGATTGTCCATATTATTCCCCTCCTATGCAAGTAGTTCTTGAAGCAAATTTTAATTTTCACCGGCCTCACGGTCGGCATTTTTTGCACTACGCCCACTCTCTAGCAAAGTGCATGCCAAATTTCGCGTCGAAATGACGGCAGGTTGTCAAAAAATATTTAATTGAAACCGGGCCTGCCAAAAATTTTAATAAAATCAATTTGTTGTATGGGCGGCACAGAAATTGCTAACCCCCTGTTCAGGATGATGCCGTCGGCTGTTAAGGCGGCACAAGGTAAACATTACCTTTTTAAATACAAAGTGGAGGAATCTGCATGAAAAGCTTGTTTGAAACCCATTTAAACCTGGTCGGCCGGGTGATGGACATGCAGCTTCAACGTCAAAATGTCGTCATGAGTAACGTGGCCAACGTCAAAACCCCCGGCTACAAACCTTTGAAGCTGGAGTTTGAGAAGCAGCTGCAAGAGGCGATCAACTCCGACGCCAGGGGCAAACTCAGCCGCACCAACGAAGGGCACATGCCCGCAGCCTTTGATCCGGAAACTTTTGGCCCGGAATGGGAAAAGGCCTTTAAGCCCCGCGTGGTGCACGGCGAAGACCGGGTCAATCTGGATAAGGAAATGGCCGCCATGGCTAAAACCACCTTGCAGTACAATACCATGACCACGGTGATTAAGAGCGGTTTTGACGGCATTAAAACCATAATTCAAGAAGGATCTAAATAATGGACTTCATGACAGCACTTGATATCAGCGCGTCAGGGCTCACGGCGGAGCGGACCCATATCAACATAATCTCCATGAACCTGGCCAACGTGAAGACCACCCGCACGGAAACCGGCGGCCCCTATCGCCGCAAATCCGTGGAAATGGCGGCCACGCCCGTGGACGACTCCTTCAGCGCGCAGATGCGCAGCGCCCTCGACCGTGAGCTGCGCGGCGTGCGGGTGATGAACGTGGTTCAGGACACGCGCCCTTTTAAACTGGTTTATGAGCCCGGGCATCCGGATGCGGACGTCGACGGCATGGTCAAATATCCGGACATCAACGTGGTGGAGGAAATGGCCGGGATGATGACCGCCCAGCGCGGTTACGAAGCCAACGTCACTTCCATAGACACCATCAAGGCCATGTACAACAAGGCCCTGGAGATCGCCCGTTAATTAATTTTTAACCGGTTGGCGCGAAATATGCGGCGAAGCTCCCGCATATTTCATGACAACGACACAGATTTTAAGTCATACGATCCGGGAGAGAATCATGGCTATTCAAAGCATCGGCCTCAGAGCATACACCCAGGCCTTAAGCAATTTTCAGAAAGCCGAGCAAACCGCCAAGCGCGGGGCCTTCGGCGTTAATGAGCCGCAGGGCGCGGAAAATTCTTTTGCCTCCACTTTGCAGGACTCGCTGGCCAAGGTCAACGAATTGCAGGGAGAAAAGAAGAATATGATCACCTCGTTTGCTTCCGGCGAAACTCAGAACGTGCATGAGTTGATGATTTCCCTGCAAAAAGCCGGGCTGGCCATGTCCATGACTTCCGCCGTGCGCAACAAGGTTATGGAAGCGTATAAGGAACTCAGCCACCTGCAGTTTTAGGCTGTTGTTCAGCGCCTTTCGGCAACTGGACCGCCCTTGGGCGGGCAGGCCCCAAGAGGCAGATGATAAAGTTGGAATGCTTTTAGCAACTATAACCGCAATGCTGATTTTTTGACGCGCCCGGCGCGTATTTCTTAAGCGGAGGATATTATGGCGTCCATGTTTTCCAGTATTTCAGACAAGTTCAAGGCTTTCTGGCAGCAAAGCAGCATTATGCAGCGCTCTTTGGTCTTGGGGCTTGCGGTTTTGACCATAGCCGTCTTTGTGGGCTTGACCGTGTGGATGAACCAGCCTGATTACCGGGTGCTTTACGCCAACTTGAGTCCGGAAGACGCCAGCCGCGTGGTTACCGGGCTGCAGGCGGACAAAACCCCCTATAAATTGGAAAACAACGGCCAGACCATTTTGGTGCCGGCGGATAAAGTATACGACCTGCGCCTTAAAGTGGCCGGCGACGGCTCCATAACCGGGCAGGGCGTCGGTTTTGAAATTTTTGACAACATTAAAGTAGGCGAAACCGCCTTTGTGCAAAAAATCAACTATCAGCGCGCCCTGCAGGGCGAACTGACCCGGACTCTGTCGGAATTTCCCGGCGTGGAAAGCGCCCGCGTGCACCTGGTGGTGCCGCAGCACAGTCTGTTTATTGAAGAACAGCAGCCTCCGTCGGCCTCTGTGGTTTTGAAGCTGGCCGAAGGCCGCAGTCTCAACGAAAAAGACGTGCAGGCCGTGGTCAATCTGCTGGTTATGGCTGTGGAAGGTCTGGACAAGAGTCATATTTCCGTCAGCGATTCCAACGGCAAAGTGCTTTATTACCCGCCGGAAGAAGGTTCCGTGGCGGGCATGAGCAACACCCAGCTGGAGCATAAAGCCACGGTGCAGCGCGATCTTGAGCGCCGCATCGAGGACATGCTGGCCCCGATCATCGGCCCCGGCAAAGTCATCGCCAGGGTCAACGCCGACCTCGACTTCAGCCAGAAAACCATTCGCAAAGAACTGTTTGACCCGGACAAAACCGTTCTGCGTTCCGAATCGCGCAGCGAAGAGTCCACCAAAGGCCAGTCCACTCTGGACTCCGGCGTGCCGGACGCCAACTTCCGGGGCGACAACATGAGCGGAGGGCTCTCCGAACAGGAAAGCACCCGGGAAACCCGCACCAACAACTTTGAAATCAATAAGGAAGAGCAGAACATCATCGCTTCCGTGGGCGATGTCACTCGTTTATCGGTTGCAGTTATTGTCGATGGCACGTATGTAAAGAATGAGGAAACCGGGGAGATGATGTTTACCCCGCGCAGCGATGAAGAGCTTGCCCGCATCAACCAGTTGGTGGCCAATGCCGTAGGCTTTGACCGCGCGCGCGGCGACACCATTGAAGTGTCCAGCATTTCCTTTGGCGGGCCTGATCTTGCTTTCGAGCCGCAGCTTTCCGACATGATCATGGATTACGCCACCCGCCTGGGCAAGCCGATCCTCAATTCAGTGCTGGTGCTGCTCTTCCTGCTCCTGGTCGTGCGGCCCATCGTGCTGGCCATGATCCGGCCCCGCGTGCAGGGCGAACTGATTGAAGGTCTGGAAGGCCTGCCCGCCGGCGAAGACCGTCTGGCGCTCATCGAAGCCGATGAAGAGCTGGACGCTCTGGACGCCATGAAGAAGATAGATGACGTCAAAGCGCACACCATGCAGCTTTGCGAACAGAATATGGAACAAGCAGTCAGCATTTTGCGCGGCTGGATAAGAGAAAGCGAAGGAGCCAGCGTTGGCAGAGCAGCTTAGCGGCCTGGAAAAAAGCGCCATTCTTTTACTGGCAATGGGTGACAAGTTCACGTCTGAAGCCTTCAAACGCATGGAACGCGCCGAGATCACGCAGATTTCCAAGATCATTATGGAAATGGATGCCGTGCCCAAAGAAACCATTGAAATGGTGCTTCGCGAGTTCCACTACGCGCTGGTCAGCGGGCAGGATATCCTTACCGGCGGAGAAGACGCCGTGAAGCGCCTGCTGATGAAGAATCTGGATGGGGACACGGCCAAGTATATTATTGACGAGCTTAACCTGGACGTGGGCGCCGTGCCTTTCCGCGAGCTGGGCAATGTTTCGCCGCGCATTCTTTCGCAGATCTTGCGCAACGAACACCCCCAGACTCTGGCCTTGATTTTGGGCCACATGCCGGCGGACCAGGCGGCCCAATTGCTTACCAATCTGCCGGCCGGGGTGCGCACCGAGGTACTCATGCGCCTGGCCAATTTGGAAGCCGTGCCGGAAGATATGATTGAAGAGGTGGATAAAGTGCTGCAATCGCAGCTTATCGCCATGGGCGGCAAAGAAGGTAAAAAAGTCGGCGGCGTTCCGGCTGTGGCTGAAATCCTCAACGCTGTGGACCGGGCCACCGAAGAAGAAGTTTTGTCGGAAATCGAGGAAGAATCTTCCCAGATGGCCGAAGAAATCCGCAACCTCATGTTTGTGTTTGAAGACGTGGGCGGGCTGGATGACCGGGCGGTGCGCGAGCTGCTCAAGGATATTTCCAACGACGACTTGACTTTGGCCCTCAAGGGCGCGTCCGACGAACTCAAGGAACATTTCTTCAAGAACATGTCCGAGCGCGCGGCCACCATGATCCGGGAAGATTTGGAAATCATGGGACCCACCAAGTTGTCCGATGTGGAAGCCGCCCAGCAGAATATTGTCAGAACGGTACGCAAACTGGAAGGCGAAGGCCGCATCGCCATAAGCCGCGGAGGCGGAGATGTCTTTGTATAACGAAGGGCAGAGCCACTGGGGCACTATTTTTATGGGCCCCGGCCCCAGCATGGAAACCACCCTGGAACGGGTGGAAGCCGTGGGGCCTTCTTTGGCCTGGACTACGGAGACCGAAGCCGAATATCTGGCCAGAGTGCGGGAAAAAGCCACGGCCAAGGCCAAGGAAATTCTCCTGGCCGCGCAAACCGAAGCCGACGCGATGCGCGAGCAGGCCCACGCTCAAGGCTATGAAGCGGGACTTGATCAGGCCCAGGCCGAGTTGGAAGAATTCCGGCAGGGCATGGGCGCGTCCGTGGCCGCGGTGCTGGCCGCCATTGAAGGCAATGCGGGGCGCATTGCCGCAGCCTGGCGTGAAGAGCTCGTCAACCTCACCCGCCTGTGCGTGGAAACCGCCGTGAATCACGAGCTGTCCGAGGAGCGGGCCGCTTTGCTGGCCGGGTTGTTTGACGGCGCAACAGCCAAAATGGCGGCAGCGCAACGCATCTCCATAGCGGTCAACCCCGAGGACGAACCCGCGGTGGCCGATATGCTCGACGCCGCCGGCCAAGACGGCGAACAGACGTTTACGGTGCGCGGCGATGCTTCGCTGGCCCCGGGCAGTCTGGTGCTCGAGTCCGACGACAGCCGGGTGGACAATTCTTTGACGGCCCGGCGCGCGCTGGTGGAAAATATTCTGGCCCAGTTATCCGTGCCGGCCGATACCCCGGCAGAAGCCGCGCGCTTGGCGGAAGAAATTCCCTCTCTTGAGCCGACCTTCCCGGTTCAGGAGGCGAGTCTTGCCCCGCAGGCTGTGGCAGCGGCGGAAGAAGAAGCTGAAACCGCACCGGCGCAAATGCAGCCGGCGCCGGAGGCAGAAGCGGCGGAACAAACCGCTCCGGTTGCCGAAGAAGCTGCGCCCACTGAAGAAATTTCGCCTGAAGCGTCGCCGGAAACAGCGCCTGAGGCTCAGCCGGCGCTTGAGGTTGCGGAACAATTTCCGGCGGCTGAGATCGCTGCCGAACAGCTCATGTCCGAAGTTGAACCTGTGCCTGCTATTGAAGCGCCCGCCTCGCCGGAGGGGAATACGCAGGCGCAAGCCTCTGAAAATGTCGAGCTCGAAGCAATTGCCGCCCCGGCGGACGCGGCCGGTCAAGAAGACGCCGCTGCCGCTCCGGAGGCAGATCCCTTTGAACCGGCCGAAGTCTTGAGCGACGGCACCCGAAAATAAATTTATGAGCTTACTGCCCGACGCGGCCGCCCGCCTGCTCTCCGCCGTTGATCCCTGCCAGGTGTTCGGCAAAGTCACCAAAGTGGTGGGGCTTATTGCCGAAGGCCGGGGCCTGACCGCGCCCGTGGGCTCTTTGTGCCATATCATTGTCGAAGGCGAAGAAGAGGCCATCCCGGCCGAAGTGGTGGGCTTTCGTGACGGCAATCTCCTGCTCATGCCCTATGACGATTTGCGCGGCATTCAGCCGGGCAGTCTTATTCGCGCTTCCAATTTGCCTCCGGTTTTTCCGGTGGGGCCGCATCTTCTGGGCCGGGCTTTCGACGCTTTCGGCGCGCCTTTGGATGCTGAAGCCCACGCGCGCCACGCCGTGCTCAGCGAGGCCGGACAGCCTATTTACGCGCCGCCGCCCAACCCCTTAAGCCGCCCCCGCATCTTCGATCCCCTGGACGTGGGCGTGCGCGCCATCAATGCCCTGCTCACCCTGGGCAAAGGGCAGCGCGTGGCCATTATGGCCGGTTCCGGAGTGGGCAAATCCACGCTTTTGGGCATGATGGCCCGCTACACCAAGGCCGACGTCAACGTCATCGCTCTGGTGGGCGAACGCGGCCGTGAAGTGGTCGAATTTATGGAAAAAGACCTCGGGCCTGAAGGCATGGCCCGCTCCGTGCTGGTCATCGCCACCTCCGACGCCTCGCCTCTGGTGCGCATGCGCGCCGCCTACGCAGCTACGGCCGTGGCCGAATATTACCGCGACCAGGGCAAGGACGTGCTTCTGATGATGGACTCGGTGACCCGTTTCGCCATGGCCGCCCGCGAAGTTGGTCTGTCTGTGGGTGAACCGCCCACCAGCAAAGGCTATACCCCGTCTGTTTTCGCCCAGCTGCCCAAACTGCTGGAGCGGGCCGGCCGCAGCCCCAAAGGCACTATTACCGGCATTTACACTGTGCTCGTGGACGGCGACGATTTTAACGAGCCCATTGCCGACAGCGTGCGTTCCATTCTGGACGGCCATGTGGTCCTGACCCGTGAATTGGCCAACCAGGCCCATTACCCGTGCATTGACGTGCTCAAGTCCATCAGCCGTTTAAAATCGGACATTTCCAGCAAAGAAGATGTGGCCGACGCCCGCAAAATTCTGGCCATGATGGCCTCCTACCGCCGCATGGAAGACATGATCAACATCGGCGCCTACGTGCAGGGCTCCAACCCCGAAGTGGACAAAGCCATCAGCATGCACAGCCCCATCAACACCTTCCTGCGCCAGGCCGTGGAAGAGGGCTGCTCCTTGGAAGACAGCCTCGCCCAAATGCGCCGACTGGCCGCCCAATAGGAAGAACGTAGACAACCGGAGGAGTGGAGCCTTCCCCTTCCTGACCCCTTATTGAGCGGTATCTTTTTTAACAATCACAAATTGTTGCCTTTAGGGAGATTCTGACCTAAATAGCAATGTATGCCGTTAAGGGCGGAAACTCTCCTCCGCGCGGCAGGGAATTGCGATATGTTGGAAGAAATAATCAAAAAAGACGGCCGGAAAGATTCCTGGCAAATTACCGTGCATTTGGAACCGCAGGGCAAAAGTTTGAGCCTGCCCCGGCCCAAGACCGTGTGGCAGCTCATGAATCGTCTGGGGCTTAAGCCCTGTTCCGCGCTGATTATCCGTGATGGCGGCCTGCTCACCCGTGACCGGGAGATACTGCCCGGCGACGTGATTACGGTTCGGTCGGTGGTGTCTTCGGGGTGAGTGCTAGAGTATGAAATGTAAGCGTTGCAAAGAATTGGCCGTGGTGGCCCTGCCCAGTCACCATGCGGGTTTTTGCCGGGACTGCTTTTTGGAGTTCTTTTCCCGGCAGGTGGAGCGGGCCGTGGCCAAGGAAAAACTGTTTACCCGCGAAGACCGCATCCTGGTGGCCGTGTCCGGCGGCAAAGATTCCCTGGCGCTCATGCTTGAGTTGGCCGAACAGGGCTACAATGTCACCGGCCTGCATGTGGACTTGTCCATCCCCAAATCTTCCGAAGCGGCTCGGGCCGTGGTCGAGTCTTTTTGCGCGCGGCACGGCCTGCCTTTGCAGGTCAAGACTCTGGCCGAGGAGGGCCTGGCCGCGCCGCTGGTCAAGAAATATCTGAACCGGCCCATTTGCTCGGCCTGCGGCAAGATCAAACGCTATTTTTTCAACAAGGCCGCTTTGGACGGCGATTTTACCGTGCTGGCCACCGGGCACAACCTGGACGATGAAATCGCCCGCCTGTTCAGCAATGTGCTGCGCTGGGACGTCAGCTACCTCTCGGACCAGGGGCCCAATCTTCCGGCTTGCAACGGATTTGCCCGCAAGGTAAAACCGTTGTTTCGCCTCTCGGAGTTTGAAACCGCCAATTACGCGTTTTTAAAAGGGATTGATTATCACACCGCGCCTTGCCCCTACAGCGGCGGGGCCAGCTTCACCTTTCACAAAACTTTGTGGGAAGACCTGGAACATGAAATGCCTGGCCGTAAGCTGGAGTTTTACCTGGGCTTTTTAGAGCGCGGCCGACCCGTGTTCGCCCGAAAAGAAGCTGAAAGCGGCGAAACGATCGCGCCGTGCACGCGTTGCGGCTATCCCACTTCCGGCGGCGTCTGCGGCGTGTGCCGCATTCGGGATATAGTGCGTGAACGCCTGGAGGAAGGGGACCTCCTCCCCCTCCCTTAACCCTTATTGATCAGGGACGGGATTGTAGAGTAATCTGGGGAGCGCGTCTTTATTTTTGAGCGGAATTAAGCGGCCTTAACCATGCGGAAGGGTCTTTTGACGGTAAGGATCGCGAATGATAATCTTCTTTACCTCCATTCGAATTGGGGTTTAGGGGGGAAGTCCGGAGGAGGGGAACCTCAGGGGGGGCATCCCCTTTAGATTCCCCTCCTCCGGAAGTCACTTCAAACAACAGGAGTTTCATATGGCAGTGCAGAAATTAGGGGCCAGGGTGCGGCGTTTTCGTGAAGAAAAGGGCATGAGCCGGGAAGATTTGGCTGCAGCCGCCAATTTGAGCCTGGACGTCATTGTCGGCCTGGAAGAGGAAAATCTTTATCCTTCCCTGGCGCCGGTGCAGAAGGTGGCCAGAGCTTTGGGCATTCGCCTGGGCACCTTTATGGACGACGTGACCGTGAAGGACCCGCTCATTGTGCGCAAGGCCCGCCGCGAGGACGATTTGACCATGCACAAGGCCAAGGACAAGGCCGCGGCGTTCCATTTCCATTCTCTGGGCAAGGGCAAGGCCGACCGCAACATGGAGCCGTTTGTCATTGAAATGTTGCCGGAGTCGGAGTCCGACCGCAAGCTGTCTTCCCACGAGGGCGAGGAATTCATCCTGGTCACCCAGGGCAAAGTTCTTTTGCGCTACGGCAAGGAAGACAACGTTTTGGAGCCCGGCGATACGGCTTATTACAATTCCATTGTGCCTCACTATGTAGGCGCGATGGACGGCGAAGCGCAGATTTACGCGGTGATTTATTATCCGCCCTATTAATGTTTTTAGAGCATTTTAACATTGAAATTATATATTAAGGAAAAATGCTCCGGCGTTGCATCGCGAAGCTGCGCAACGCCCGCGGGATTGCCGCAGAGCGGCTTTGCCGACTGTTCTAAACAGTCAAGCGGCAATCTCACGGCGAAAATATTATAACAGCCCGGCTGCGGGCGGGGCTTTTTAGTTTAGGTATAAATATGAGCGAACCTGAATTTAAATTGAGGGAATTTACCCTGGGGCAGATTTTGGACAATACGGTGGCCAGGTTTCCGGATACTGACGCGGTGATCTATGTGGACCGCGACTACCGCCAGACCTGGTCGGAATTTAAATACGCGGTGGATGAACTGGCCAAGGGACTGATGGGCCTGGGCGTTAAAAAAGGCGACAAGGTGGCCCTGTGGGCCAACAACGTGCCCTACTGGGTGACCTTGATGTTCGCCACGGCCAAAATCGGGGCCATTTTGCTCACCGTAAACACCAACTACCGCGAGAATGAGCTGGCCTACCTGCTCAAGCAGTCGGAAACCGAGAACCTGTTTATCATCGACGGCTATCGTGACCACGACTATTTGCAGACCGTGTATGAGTTGATTCCGGAACTGAAGACCCTGCCGCGCGGGCAGCTGAAGACCGAGAGGTTTCCGCATTTGAGAAGGGTCATGTTCCTGGGCATGGAAAAACACCGCGGGCTGTATTCCCTGCCTGAGATCATCGCCATGGGCGACATGATTTCCGATGAGGAATATAAGATCCAGCAGGATTCGGTCTCTCCGGACGATGTGGTCAACATGCAGTATACTTCCGGGACCACGGGCTTCCCCAAGGGGGTAATGCTCACCCACCTGAATATCGGCAACAACGGCTACTGGATCGGCTATCACCAGGGCTTTACCGACAAAGACCGTTTGTGCGTGCCCGTGCCGCTGTTTCACTGCTTCGGCTGCGTGCTGGCGGTTATGTCCTGCGTCAATCACGGCAGCACTCTGGTTATTTTAGAGAACTTCAACCCTCTGCATGTTATGGCCTCAATTACCCAGGAGCGCTGCACCGCCGTATACGGGGTGCCGACCATGTTCCTGTCGGTGATGGACCACAAGTTGTTTGACCGCTTTGACTTCAGCACTCTGCGCACCGGCATCATGGCCGGCTCGGTTTGCCCGGAGCCGCTGATGCGCCGGGCCATTGAAAAAATGAACATGCGCGAGGTGACCATTGTTTATGGGTTGACCGAATCCTCGCCGGGCATGACCCAAACGAGAGCCAATGATTCTCTGGACATCCGGGTTAAAACCGTGGGCTGCGCCATGCCGGGCGTGGAAGTCAAAATCGCCGATCCGGAAACCTGCGAAGAGCTGCCGCGCGGCCAGCAGGGCGAAGTCATGTGTCGGGGCTACCTGGTTATGAAGGGCTACTATAACATGCCCGAAGCCACGGCCGAGGCCATCACTCCGGACGGCTGGCTGCATTCCGGCGATTTGGGCGAAATGGACGAAAACGGTTATGTGCGCATCACCGGCCGGATCAAGGACATGATTATCCGGGGCGGCGAAAACGTGTACCCGCGCGAGATCGAGGAATACATCTACGGCATGGAAGGCGTGCAGGACGTGCAGGTGGTGGGCGTGCCCAGCCGTAAATACGGAGAAGAAGTGGGCGCGTTCATCATTCCCAAGCCGGGTTACGATATTCGGCCTGAAGATGTGCGCGATTTCTGCCGTGGCCATATCGCCTGGTATAAAATTCCCCGTTATGTGGCTTGCGTGCAGGAGTACCCCCTGACCGCCAGCGGCAAGATCATGAAATACAAACTGCGCGAACTGGCCGGGGAGCTGTTCCCCGAAGCCATGCAATAGCCCCCTGCACCGGATGAGTTTGGCGAAAGAGAAAGAACAATGGCCTTTTTCAGCAAAATAAAAAAACTGTGGGGCGCGGAAGACAGCGCGGCTGCTCAACCGATTTCGGCTGAGCCTGAGGCGGCAAGGACGGAAGAGGGCGATGTTTCCCCCAAGGTGGAGGCGGACTTGGCCGAGCAAAGCGCCCTGGTTTCTTCGGCTGCAACCGTGCAGACTGAGGTTGCTTTCGCATCGCCTGAAAGCGCTCCGGCGCCTCAGGACAGCGCAGCAACGTCGGTTGGGCCGAAAAGCGCTCCGGCCGCGCCCGGTGAACCGGAAAGTGTTTCGGATCAGGAGGGGTGGCGAGCTGACCTTCTGGCCGCCCTGCGCGAGCCCGAGCCACGCATTTCCCGCTGGCTGGACATTATTTTGCGGGATACGCCCGAGGCCGGGCCTGAGCTTTGGGCACGGCTGAGTTTTCTTTTTGCCGCCCTGGATGTTTCGCCCGGCGAGGCTGAAGCTTTTATCGCGGATATCCGGGATTGGCTGGGCAAAACCGGCATGAACGCCACGGCGGATTTTCGCTCCGACCTGCAATACCGCCTGGCTCTGGCCCTGGATATGGAAGAAGCTCCGGATGAGAAAAAACGTTTTTGGCACAAGCTCTTCCAAGGATTGGCCCGGACGCGCAACAGCATCACCGGCGGTTTTTATGAGCTGTTTAACGGGCCTGGCGAGCTGGACGACGCCTTTTGGGATGAGCTTGAGGAGCTTTTAATCACCGCCGATGTGGGCATGGAAGCGGCAGGCATCCTGCTCGACCGCCTGAAAAATGAAGCGCGCAAAAGCGGCGCGGCCTCGCGTCTGGATATTGAGGCCTTGTTTATTGCCGAGATCAGCGCCATCTTTAAGCCCCACCGCAGCCTGAAAGCGATGGAGCGTCCGGAAGTGGTGCTGATGGTCGGAGTTAACGGCGCGGGCAAAACCACGACCATTGCCAAATTGGCTTATCGGGCCAAATTGCAGGGCCGCAAAGTGCTTCTCGCCGCGGCGGATACTTTTAGGGCCGCGGCCATTGAGCAGCTTGAAACCTGGGCTGGCCGGGTGGGCGTGGGTTTTCACGCCAAAGCGCCCGGCGACGATCCGGCGGCGGTGGCCTTTGAGGCCATGGATCGGGCCGCGCAGGAAGGCGCGGACCTGGTGTTTGTGGATACGGCCGGTCGCTTGCAAACCAAGACCAACCTTATGGAAGAACTGGCCAAGATCAATCGGACTTTGAACAAAAAAATGCCGGGCGCGCCGCATCGCTGCGTGCTGGTGCTGGACGCCACCACCGGCCAGAATGCTCTGTCGCAGGTCAAGCTGTTTAATGAAGCCTCCGGGGTGGATGAAATCATTTTGTCCAAACTGGACGGCACGGCCAAAGGCGGCGTCGCCGTGGGCATCGCCCTTCAGTTCGGCATCCCCATTTCTTTTATCGGCCTGGGCGAGAAAATGGAAGATTTACGCCCCTTTGATCCGCAAACTTTCGCCAAGGCCCTGCTCGGCTTGGATGCGCCCGGGGCGTAATCCCCGTAAAGGCATGGTCATGGACAAGTCCGCTTTACGCAAAATGCTTCTGGCCCGGCGGGCGGCCCTGTCGGCGGAAGAAGCCGCCCGATTGTCCCGCCTGATTCAAGGCCACATCCTGGCGAGCGAGGCCTGGCAAAATGCCCGGCAAGTTGTGCTGTACAGCGCCATCCGCAATGAAGCGGATACCGGCCTGTTGTTTGCCGATGCTTTGGCCGGTAAGAAGCAGGCGCTTTTTCCCCGCTGCCTGCCGGGCAAAACCGGCATTATGGAGCTGGCGGCATGTCCCGGGCCTGAAGTTATGCGACCCGGCGTTTTCGGCATTCTGGAGCCGGACCCGGCCCTTTGCCCGGCCCTGTCCGGCGCGGACCTGCATCCGGATATCGTGATCACGCCGGGCGTGGGGTTTGACCGGCACGGCGGGCGGCTGGGCTATGGCGCGGGCTATTATGACCGAATTTTACAAGGTTCGGAATTTAAAAACGCCTATCTGATAGGTGCGGCATACGCCTTTCAGTTGGTGGAGAGTGTTTATTCCGACGCCTGGGATCACCGCCTTGATGCTGTAGCCGTTGAGAACGGCATCATTATTTCCGCATAACATCGGAAAAGTGTCTTAAACGCGCAGGCTGCGACGGACTTAAGCAGTAGTCAAAAAGATGCAAAAAGTCGTTGATTTTTTGCATCTGCAAGGCTATGTCCTGCATAGTGCCCATGCACCCCTGGAAATCCGCCTTATGGGTTCTGCCCGTAAGGCCTTCATACATATAGTGTTGAGGGGATTTTAAAAATATTATTTGAGAGGTACACATGAATTTCTTTTCACGCACTTTAGCATTGGTGATCCTGGTGCTGGCTTTGAGTATTTTCGCCGGGGGATTTAAGGCGTTTGCTCAGCCCGTGGATGAAGGAGAAGAAGGCGTCGCGCAAGAAACCATGAGCGAAGCCGAACGGCAGTATCGCAATATTTCTTGGCAAGGACCCGGCACCGACGCCCGTTTGGGCTCGGAAGCCCATATTGTCATCCCGGACGGCTACCGCTTTACCGGCCGCGAGGGCACGCAAACCCTGATGCAGCTTTACGGCAACCTGCTGACCCAGTGGGAACAGGGCTACATTGAGCCTGAGGATGAGAATGAGGGCTGGTTTGTGGTTTTTGAATATGAAGACTCCGGCCATATTAAAGACGATGAAAAAAGCGACCTTGACGCGGACGCGATCATGGAAAGCTTTAAGGAAGGCGACAAGGCCTCCAACGAAGAACGCAAGAGAATGGGCCTGCCCGCCTTGAACACCGTGGGCTGGCTGGTGCCGCCTTACTACAACGATAAAACCCACAACCTGGAATGGGCCCTTCTGCTTGAGTCCGAAGGCCAGCAGAACGTCAACTACAACGTGCGCCTTTTGGGCCGGGAAGGCATCATGCATGTGACCGTGGTTACGGGCACGGAAGAGTTTGAAGAAGTGCGCGACAAGATTCCCGCCATGCTGGAAAGCTTTGCCTTCAACCCCGGCCGTACTTACGCGGAATATAAGGAAGGCGATAAGTTGGCTGACTACGGCCTCATGGCCCTTTTGGGCGTGGGCGCCGTGGGCGTGGCCGCCACTGTGTTCAGCAAGTTCGGCAAAGTTATCTTTGTGGGCATCGCCGCCGCCATTGGCGGTGTGATTGCCTTCTTCCGCAGACTGTTCGGCAAAAAAGACAAATAACGAGCATGAACTAACCGGCTTTTAAACAACCAACCTTCCACGCCCCGCTATGCGGCGTGGAAGGTTGGTTCACTTTTTGGGGCAAAGGCATGGGAGAGATTGAGACTCTATTTGTGCTCCTGGGCATTGTTTATCTTGTGGAGTGCTGCGTGCTCGCGGATAAAAACGCCCTGGTCTTTTCGCCCGCGCCGTTCACGCAGCAGCTCAGAAAAGGACTTGCCCTCACACTGCGCAGTGTGCTGGTCTTTTTAAACCCCATCCCGTTTTTCGCCACAGTCAACATCAGCCATCCGGAGCCGGTCTCCTTAAGTATCCGGGGGGTGGCGCTGTATAACTCTTTGTTGCATGACCGCGCCCATTTAGGCGCCGCCGGCGAAAATTTCATCGCTTATGCGGATATTGCGCGGCTTGACGTTAAGGGCGCCCGGCTGCGCATTAACGAGCGCGAATTTGTCTGCGCCGATTCGGTTCAGGCCGCGCAAATGGCCGCGGACATAGAAAGGCTGATGACTTTGCGCAAAAGTCGGCTGTATGCCGGCGACGCCCTGGATAAAGCCGTGGAGAACGAGTTGCGCGGCATATTTTCCGGCCGGCTGAATCTGGGCGCGGCACGGCAAAGACGGCGCGAGGTAGCGCGGCGCACGCTGCCGCCCGCCGCTTTCGCCACGCTGATGCTCTTGCATCTTTTTGCGATTATGCCCGTGGGCTTGCTCCTCAGCACATCCCGGCTGGTTTGGCTCATTTTGACCCTGGTGTTTCTGGCCTTGCATTTTTTAACGGCGTTTTGCTTTTGGTACAGCCATCGCAAGCTTTACCCCGCCGACAGCGAGGGGCGCTTGAAAAAAATGATTGCCGTGCTGTTTAATCCCTTTGCCTCCATGGGTTGTCCCAGGCAGCTTACCCGGGACGGCCTTGCGGGGTTTCATCCCATGCTGGCAGGCTATGTGCTGCTGCGGGGCAGCGGGCGGCGGACTTTTATGCACCGCGCCTGGTCAAGGCTTGCCTATAATACTTTTCCTAACTATGGAGACGCACAGGCCCGCGACCAGTTGGCCATGCACAATCGCCTGCTGATGGCTGAAGCGGCGCGAGCTTTGGCCGAAGACGGGGCGGCGGCGGAAGAATTGTTGCTTAAACCGCCGTTTGACCCCACGGCGCACAGCTACTGTCCCATTTGTTTGCTGCAATACACCGCGGAAGGCGATGAATGCCTGTATTGTCTGGGAGTGCCGCTGCACAAGGCGGAGCCTCCCCGCCGCTAGGCGAGCTCACATGGCGTTTTTGGTCTGAACCAGCGCCCCCGGCGTTTTGGCCAGAATGTAAATATCAAACCAGACCGACCAGTTTCGGATGTAATAAGTATCAAGCTCCACGCGCCTTGTGTAGCTGAGCCGGCTGCGGCCGGAAACCTGCCACAGCCCGGTCAGGCCCGGCCGGACCCGGCAATAGAACTCAAAAGCATCGCCGTATCTCTTGATTTCATCCGAGATAATGGGCCGCGGGCCCACCAGGCTCAAGTCGCCGCGCAGCACATTCCAGAGCTGGGGCAGCTCATCCAGGCTGGCGCGTCGGATAAACGCGCCTATTTTGGTGATGCGCGGGTCATACTCCAGTTTTTGCCTGGCGCGCCATTCCTCAGCCAGGTCAGGGCGGGACGCAAGGTAGTCGTCCAAAACCTTGTCGGCCTCGGGCACCATGGTTCTGAATTTCAAAATGTTTATGGTTTTGCCGTGCCTGCCGATGCGCTGCTGACGGTAAAAAACCGGCCCGTTATCTTCGCGTTTGATAAGCATGGCTAAAACCAGCCAGACAGGCAGGGCGAAGACAAGCGCCAGGCAGCTTAAGATAAAATCAAGACAGCGCTTGATGCGTTGGCGGGTGGGATCCAGCAGTTTTTGGTGTGTTTCCAGGGCAATATGCTGGCCGATGTCCGTGCTGGTCACCCACAGGTGCAGGGGGCCCAGAAAGGAGAAAACAAAGAGGGTTTTGGCGAAATTTCGGGTAAGCTGTTTGACTATTTCCTGATTCTCTTTGTTGATGGCGTCAAGCGCAAGCAGCGCATAGGGGCGTCCGGGCAGTTTGGACATTTCCAACAGGTCGCTAAATTCGCAATGCGGCAGGCCGGCGGTTTTGGCTCCACCGTTCAACGCGCACAGGGCAATGGGTTTAAGTCCGATTTCGGGTTCTGACTTCAAGCGGGTGTACAGATCTTCTGTGGCTGCTGAATCGCCGCAAATAACCACATTGTGCCCCCACCAGGGGCGGCTGGCGAAGTAACGGCGGGCCAAGC
>CBDTYX010000002.1:0-31206 GCA_965364745.1 uncultured Desulfovibrionaceae bacterium
ATAGCCAGGAATGAAGCCTGGGGCTCTTTAAATTTCTCGGATGAGCAATTGTCCAATAAAGAGCTGATCAAGAACGGCGCTATTTTCCTGACCGCATTTGTGGACGGGCGGGGCGCGGGCACTTTTATTTTCAGCCGGCTTAACTACGACCTGAAACAACCTTCGCTGCCCACCTGGCTGGAGATCTCGGATGAAGGCCGCGCCGGCAACCATATTCCGAACGGACATACTCTCTATGGCCTTTCCCTCGGTGTTTCGCCCAAATACAGAGGCGGAGGCATTGGCGCGCAGTTGGTTTATAAAGCGCAGGAGTTGGCCGTGCAGCTGAACTGCAAACAATTCGTGCTCGGTTGCCGCATCCCCGACTACCACAAGTATAGCGAAATTCCCATTGAACAATATATTTTACTCAAGCGTGCGGACGGCGAATTTCTGGACAAGGAAATACGTTTTTACTCCAGATGCGGCATGCGTTTTCTCAAGCCCATGCCCGAATACATGTCCGGCTCCCGGGCTGACCCGGAAAGCCTGAATTACGGCGTGCTGACCATCTGGAGCAACCCGTTTTATAAAAAATAAACTTCCGCCTCCCGCCCCTGCCCGAACAACCTCCCGGGCAGACAGTCAAAAGCGGTGCGAACGGCAATTCCCTTCGCGCCGCTTTTTTGCGGCTATGCCGATTGACCTGAAGCCGCGCTGGGGTTAAATACTCTTCACACTTGGAGCCTGTATTGAAGAGTATACATGTCCTACCGCAATCACCCGGCAGCGATAAAAATCTCTGCGGATGCAATGCGCCATATGAGCGACTCGCATCGCTCGGCGACGACTGGTTTGTGGTTTACAAAATCAGAGACAATATCCTGGCCATAAGCGAGCCGCGCTATTATCAGGGCAATTTTTCCTACCTCGTTGTCGGCGAGCGCAAAGCTCTGCTGATTGATGCCGGGGCCACCGCCAAGCACGACATCGCTGCGGTGGTAAACGCGCTCACTGCCAAGCCGGTTGCCGTGCTGCCCACCCATCTGCATTTTGATCACCTCGGCGGCCTGGCCCGCTTTGATGATGTCTGGCTGCCCGACACCTCCACTCTGGCCGGGTTCAAGCAAGCCGGTGGAGCTTACCATATTCCGGCGGCATATACCTTCGGCTATTTCGAACAACTCGGTCCGACCGTGGTCACCCCCGCCCGGCTTGTCCCTCTTGAGAGCGTCATTGACCTCGGCGGCGTGAGCTTAAAAGTGGTCCATGCCCCCGGTCACTCCCCGGATGGAGTCGTTATTTACGATCAAACCGACAATGTGCTGTTCACCGGCGATTATCTGTATCCCAAAAATCTGTATAGTTCAGATACCGCCGCCTATGCCGCGGCCACTGAAAAAATTCTCGCCCTGACAAATGAAGATACTCTTTTGCTTGGCGCACACGAACACAGCTCGCCGGACGCCGGCGTGCCCGCCATGCCCCGCGCCTATTTGCAGGATCTTAAAAATTTTTTCGTCAACCTGGCCAATGGCACGGCGCAACGCGAAGCTTACGCGAGAAAAAATTCAGACATCAAGTCCGCCCTGCGTTACAAGGTAAACAGTAAAATTTCTTTTCTGGAGGAGATCGTCTGGACAGACGGCACGGCTTTTAAGCACTGAAATCGGGCAAGCCTCACTCCAGAGCATTATCCTGACGCTTGCCATTCCTCTTAAATTGCATGATACTAAATAAAATTCGCCTCTTTTTGTCGCTTGCCTATGTTGAAAGGCAGGGCTCAATATAAACCTTATTTTCCTAATATGCCGCAAAAAGATATAATCCCGGAAACCATCACGAAGGAACTGGACGCTATCTGCTCCAGCCCTGTATTCACTGCCGCCCCGCGCATGCAGCAACTGTTGCGCTTCTTGGTGAATAAAACTTTAAGCGGCCAGCAAAATCAAATCAAAGCCTATACCATCGGCGTCGAAATCCTCGCCCGCGATGAGGATTTCAATTCACAGTCGGACCCGGTAGTGCGCGTGGAAATGCGCCGCCTGCGCAGCAAGCTGCAAAGTTATTACACCAGCTTCCCCGCCGGCGAAATTATGATCAACATTCCCAAAGGCAGCTACATTCCCGAATTCATTCCGGCCGGCAGCCCGGAATGCCTGACTTTAACCGGCAAAAACACTGAGCTCTTCCAATACGCGGCCAGCGTGGCCGCCAATACTTCCGTACTGGTGGCCCCTTTTGAAGATATCAGCCCGGAACGGGATATGGCCCGCCTGGGCATTGGTCTGGCCGCGGATATAACCGCCGCTCTGGCCGAGTTTCCGGGCATATCGGTAGCCGGGCAGTATTACGTGCGCCAAATGATCGACAACGGCTACAGCATTCAGGACCTGGCAAGGCAAACCAAAGCCGGATTTGTAATCAGCGGCAGCGTTCAAGTGCAGGGCCAAAGTCTGCGTTTGGTTGTGGAATTGACCGACACCTCCACAGGCATGTTGCTGTGCGCCCAGCGCTTTACTTACGCTTACAGCGAAGAAGATGTCTTTAAGCTGCAGGATAAAATCACCTGGCAGGTGCTCAGCCATCTAGCCGACTATCTGCACCTGACCTCCAATTTCTTCCAAAAAACGCCGACGCCGCTGCCGGCGGCCACGGCTGAAACCTATGACGCCATTTTGCGGTTCAGCGCGTGGGAATCCTCACTGAACCCCGAACTCCTGTGTCGGGCCCGCAACGCCTTGGAAAGTGTGGTCGATGATAAAAACATTTATCCGCAAACCGCGGCCATGCTGGCCGACATCTATGCTTCAGAGTACCGGCACGGCGGCGACCATACCCCCGATGCCCTGGACAAAGCCTTTGCCCTGACTGAAAAAGCCCTAGCTAAAAATCCGGATTACCCCATCGCCTGCTGGACCCAGGCTTTGTATTACTTTTTGCAGCACGATCACAAGCGCTTGCAGCAATCCCTGCAGCGGGTCATTTCACTGAAAGCCAACTACAACAATGTCCTTTCCGCCGCGGCCGCCCTGATGATCACCTCAGGCGATTTGGATAAAGGCAAAGAGCTCGCCGTAAAAATCGCCTCCCAGGGCGAATTTATGCCGTGGTGGCACTATGTGCCTATTTTCATCCTCAATTACACCTTAGGCAATTACGAGCAAGCACTCTACACCACCATGCGCATGCGCTCGCGCAACAATAATTTTTTCTACGGACCGCTGTTCGCCACCGCCACATATGCGCAGTTGAACATGCCTTCCGAGGCCGAAGAATCGCTACGGGAGTTGCTGACTTTATACCCTGACTTCCCTTCCTTCGGCCGCCGGGCGCTTAACGGCATTTTCTTTTACGAGGATACGGTTGAAGATTTCGCCAAAGTGCTGGAAGATGTGGGACTGCGTATATCTTAACCAAAAAACGCCATGGAAAAACGGCGGCCGCTTTCAAAGCGGCCGCCGTTTTTCGTAAACGCTTATTGCTTGAGCAAAAATTATTTCATCTGCTCCAGCATTTCATCATAGAATTTATCCAGAGCTTCCAGGTTGTTGGCCTTCTGCAGGTCAGGCAGCTTGGTCTGCATTTCCTGAGTAACCTTGAGCAGCTTTTCAGGGTCCTTCTGCCCCAATTCAATAATCTTAGCCTGCACGACTTCAGCCTTCTTGGCCACGTCTTCCTGCGTCACCGAGCTGCCGCAACCAGCCAGAACTCCACACGCCAACACAATAGCGGCCAAACAGGCAATTAACTTTTTCATGGGATCGTATTCTCCGGTTAAAGGGTTAATAATTTCCACTTAATAGCACAGCCGGAAAATAGGGCAAGGCGTCAGACCGCTTTTTTTAAAATGGCGATCCCTTGATAGATGTGCATAAACTCGAGCAAACTTGGACTGTTTTGGCCCGTTCCCCGCCGGGAGGTGATATCGGGCATGGCCACTTCATCCATGAGTTGCTTGAGAAATCCGGGCAGACCGTTCCAGTGGCTGGGGAAGACCCCGCCTTCATGCCTGAAGTGCAACCCGGCGTCAAACAGCGCCCCTTCCGGCCATTTCGGCCAGTAGCCCACCCCCCAGTCTTCGATGATATAAAACCCGCCCGCCTTGAGCCTGGGAAACAGCATTTGAAAACCGGCCGCCGCCGTGCTGCCGATGTGGGCGCAGTCGTCGATGATCAAGTCAAAAGAGTCTATGGCATTTTCAGCCATGATACGGGCATACAGCTGTGGATCATCCTGCAAGCCCTGGTATGCTTTGATGCGCGACGTGGACCAGGCGCGCTCAGGCGGTGCGGCGTCCACGCCCAGCACCAGGGCGCCGGGAAAATAATCCGCCAGCATTTCCAAAGAATCGCCCCGGTGCACTCCCATTTCCAGGATGATCGGCTCGGGAGCGTCTATTTCCGCAAAATACCGCTGATATATGGGCAAGTAATGAGCTGGTTTGCTCTCAACGCTGTCGGCTTTATAGCGAAGTTCTTTCACAGGATGCGCCCACGTTTTTAAAAATGGACCTTTTTGCGCCGCCCAGAGCCTGCCCCCGCAAAAGCGGGGGCTGACAAGTTGCGTTGCGCCAGACCAAACAAGCTCCGCATTCCAGCCCTGCCGCAGAGTCGCTCCAGCTAAGCAGTTCCAGCCCCCAATAAGGGTTAAGGCAGAGGATAGATTCGGAGCAGGGAAACCTGAAGGGTTACAAATCCTTTTGGTCTCCCTGCTCCGCAATATCGTTACTCTTCACCCACGTCGTAGCCGAAGTGGGCGGCCAGCACCGGGCCGAAGTAGAAGCTGTCTTCTTCAAGGTCTTCTTCGATGCGCAGAAGCTGGTTATATTTGGCCAGGCGGTCGCTGCGGCACAGGGAGCCGGTCTTGATCTGCCCGGCGTTAAGGCCGACCGCCAGGTCGGAAATGAAGCTGTCTTCAGTTTCGCCGGAGCGGTGTGAAATAACCGTGGTGTAGCCGGCCTGTTTGGCCATTTCCACGGTATCCAGGGTTTCGGTCAGGGTGCCGATCTGGTTGAGCTTGATGAGAATGGAATTGGCGATGCCTTCGTCAATGCCCTGGGCAAGGATGTCCGGGTTGGTGACAAAGATGTCGTCGCCGACCAACTGAATTTTTTCGCCGAGTTTGCCGGTAAGCTCGCGCCAGCCTTCCCAATCGCTTTCGCTGAGGCCGTCTTCAATGGACACCAGGGGGTATTTGTCCACAAAGCCGCCCAGGTAATCGATCATATCTGAAGCGCTTAAGGTTTTGCCTTCGCCGGAGAGCACATATTTGCCGTCCTTGTAAAATTCCGTGGCCGCGGCGTCGATGGCCAGGGCTATTTCCGTGCCGGGATTATAGCCGGCCTCCTCAATGGCCCGCATAATATATGAAAATGCCTCATCGTGGCTTTTCAGGTTCGGCGCAAAGCCGCCTTCGTCGCCCACGCTGGTGGCGTGCCCGTCGGCGGCCAGCAGGGTTTTGAGAGTGTGAAACACTTCGGCGCCCATCCGCAACGCGTCGCGGAAAGACAGGGCGGCGAGGGGCATGATCATGAATTCCTGAATATCCAGGTTGTTGGGGGCATGCGCTCCGCCGTTGATGATGTTCATCATGGGCACGGGCAGCAGCTTGGCGTTGACCCCGCCCAAGTACTGATACAGGGGCAAGCCCAAAAACTCGGCCGCGGCGCGGGATACGGCCATGCTCGCCCCGAGCATGGCGTTGGCGCCCAGGCGGGACTTGTTATCCGTGTCATCCAAGTCGAGCAGAGTATTGTCGATATGCACTTGGCGCAGAGCATCCAGGCCCAAAAGAGCGTCAGAGATTTCTCCGCGCACGTTTTCCACAGCCTTTTCCACACCTTTGCCGCCATAGCGTTTTTCATCGCCATCGCGCAATTCCAGGGCTTCGCGGCTACCGGTGGACGCGCCTGAAGGCACGGCCGCACGGCCGATATGTCCGGACTCCAGGCTGACCTCCACCTCCACGGTGGGGTTGCCGCGCGAGTCCAAAATTTCTCTAGCCCAAACCGATGCTATTGTGCTGCTCATTATTTTCTCCTTGGCTGTGGACTTACAGTGCTTTGCCGCCGTTAACCGCTGAACGCCATGCTCTTTGGTGTTGCCTTTGCAGTCCCGATACGGCTCTAAAAATGTAAAGTAACATAAATTTCAATGGTACGCAAAAACCGCCGGGCCAAGCATCCCGACAACCGGACGCCGCCCCGGCTATCACCGGATTTGCTGTTCATGCAGAGCCATAAGCCCTTCCATAAGCAGATCAGGCCGCACGTCATCGAAACAGTCGACCACCCGGGACAGGCTTTGCGCAAAGCCGCCCGTGGCAATAACCTTCACCTCGGTTTTAAACTTGTCTTTCAACCTGGCGAGCATACCTTCAGTCATAGCTGCAAAGCCGAACACAAAACCATGATTCAGGCTGGTGGCCGTATCCTGCCCAAAACTCGGCTCGGCCTCAAGCACTTCTAAACTGATCAGCGGCAGTTTGGCCGTACGCAAAGCCAGGGCCTGAGCCGAGGAATTGACTCCCGGGCAGATGACTCCGCCCAAATAAACATTGTCCAGCACGCAATCGAAAGTGGTAGCCGTGCCGTAATCCACGCAAATAAGCCCCGGCGCATCAGGGTAAAGCCGCCTGGCCGCAAATGCGCCCACCAGCCGATCAGCCCCCACTTCAGCGGGCCGGGCATAGCGATTTTCCATAGGAATAGGCACATGTTCAGGGGCAAAGCGCAACCCGATTTGCAGATAGCGCGCGCAGGCCTCAGCCAGCAAAGAATTCAAGCCCGGCACCACCGAGCAGGCCAGGGCGTCGGATAGGCCCTTGCCGCCGCTTGCCGGGGCATGCTCTAAAAAACGCAATAACTGCACACCCAAAAGATCCGCCGTGGTTTTGATATCACTGGGCAGGCAATACACCGCTGTAAGGCGTCCGGCCTCGGCCAGTCCCATTTTTATCTGGGTATTGCCTACATCAAACAAGACTTGCAGCATCTTTACCTCACACGCCTAAGTCGTTTATTAATACGTCCCGCCCAAGCGCAAGGCAAGCGAACATAGCGGGGCAGACACGGAATGCCCGGCTGCTTCAAACTCGCGCAGTCCCTTTACTATAAAATTTCTTTTCCTGTACCTGTTTCTGTGTTAACAAATCTATCTTTGCTGCACTAAAAAGTGCGGAGAGTATGCATATGAGCGCAGGCGTTGAAATAGCCAAACCCTTCATCACCGCAGTAACCATGGTTTTATCCACCATGGCCGGGGTAACCCCCACGGCCGGCAAGCCTTATGTTAAAAAAAATCTCAGAGCTTCCGGCGATATTTCCGCCATTGTGGGCATTACCGGCGCGCACCGCGGCACCATTTCCCTGACCTTCAGCCGCTCCTGCGCGGTGCATCTGGTCAAAGCCATGCTGGGCGACGACATCAGCGACATCATTCAGGACACTTCCGACGCTGTAGGCGAAATCACCAATATGGTTTCCGGCCAGGCCCGCGCCGGGCTTGCCGAGATGGGCATTATCCTGCAAGGCTCAACGCCCTCCATTATTTTAGGCGACAACCACACGCTTGCGCACGTATCCAGCAGCCCGATCATCGCCATTCCTTTCAGCACCGAATCCGGAAACTTCACCCTGGAATTCTGTTTGGAGTGACCATGCCGGGAGAGGGGAACCTTAAGGAGCTGAGTTCCTTAAGGTTCCCCTCTCCCGGGCCCTCTTCCCTCCTGACCCCTGGTCAGCTTGGACACAGGCCTTGAAATATAAGAGCCTGACGCTTAAGCTCCAAATCTATCCAAAGGCGCTCTATTTCTTATTTTTCTCCAACCAGGCCGTGGTGGAAAAATCGCCGAGCAGGGGCAGGGAGAGCACCTGGCCGCCGCGCGCCAGCACGAGGTCCGCACCCACAATCTTGTCCGGGGTCCAATCGCCGCCTTTGACCAGCACATCGGGTTCAAGGGCGCGAATAAGCTCAAAGGGCGTATCCTCGGAAAAAATGACCACATAATCAACGGCGGCAAGGTGGGCGAGCATAAAGGCCCGCACCGCTTCGCTGTTTACGGGCCGCTCCGGGCCTTTGTTCTGACGCCGGACTGACGCATCGGAATTAAGCCCCACCACCAGCACATCGCCCTCGGCCTTGGCCCGTTTGAGCAAGTCCACATGGCCGGGATGCAACACGTCAAAGCAGCCGTTGGTAAAGACCACACGCTTGCCCTCGGACCGAAGCGCGGCCAGACGACGGGCAAGTTCCGGAGCTTTCATAACGGCCGGGTGGGTGAGGTTTATTTTCTCCATAGTTCAGAGTCTTGGCGCCCTATTTATATGGGTATAGGCACAGTTAAAATACTTGCCCCCCTGCCCCCCAATTCGGGTTCAGGAGGGGAGGAAGGTCTCGTCACTTCGCGAATTTAAAATTAAAACAAATGCGCTCGTTGGCTTCGGCCATGGTTTTTTGCGCTTCTTCCCGGGCTTTGTTAGTGCCGTCGCGCAGCACATCGCCGATGTAGCCGGGGTCCTGCTCCAGTTCGCTGCGTTTTTCGTGCAGGGGGGTTAAAAACTTTTCCAGGTTGGCGAGCAGCACTTTTTTGCAGTCCACACAACCCCAGGTGGCGTTCACGCAGCCTTCGCAAATCTCGGCGCGGGTCTGCTCATCGGTGAGCAACTCGTGATAGGGGTAGAGGTTGCAGACTTTGGGATCGCCGGGATCGGTGCGGCGCAGGCGGTTTTTATCTGTAAACATGCCTTTGATTTTAGGCGTGATTTCGTCCATGCTGTCTTTGAGGTAAATGGCGTTATTGTAGCTCTTGGACATTTTGCGGCCGTCAAGGCCGGGGCAGCGGGCGGCCGGGGTCAGTCTCGCTTCGGGCTCCGGGAAGAGATCGCCATAGAAATTGTTGAATCTGCGGCAGATTTCACGGGTGAGCTCCAGGTGCGGCAGTTGGTCTTCGCCCACGGGCACCCATTTGGGCTTGTACAAAAGGATGTCCGCGGCCTGCAGCACCGGGTAGCCCAAAAAGCCGACGTTGCCGAGGTCCTTGTGGGTGATTTCCTGACGCTGCTCTTTATAGGTGGGGTTGCGTTCCAGCCAGGACACGGGGGTAATCATGCCCAAAATGAGGGTCAGCTCCGCATGTTCTTTGACCAGAGACTGCTGAAAAAGCACGCTGCGTCTGGGGTCAAGCCCGGACACCATCCAATCTTTAACCATCTCCAGAGAAAACTCCTCCACACGGGAGGTATCGGCATAGTCGCTGGTCAGGGCGTGCCAGTCGGCCACAAAATAAAAGCAGGGCATTTCTTCCTGCAGGGCCACCCAGTTTTTCAGCGCCCCGAAATAATGCCCCAGGTGAAGGGGGCCGGTGGGGCGCATCCCGGAAACCGTACGCAGAGGTAAAGACATGATTCTCTCCTGAAAGTATTGGCTTTGTAATTTAAACTATCTACGTAAGCAGCTGAATTATCTGTAAATAAACCCAGAGCATCCCGCCGTAAGCGCCGTAGACCAGGGGCAGGATGATTCTGCCGAACAGGCCTGTGGCCAGAAAGATCAAAATAATGATCATGCCGTAGCGTTCCAGCTGGTTATAGGTTCTGGCAGCCTCATAGGGCAGGGCCATGGACACCAGGCGGCTGCCGTCCATAGGCGGGATGGGCAGCAGATTGAAGAAAGCCAGCACTAAATTGATGAAGACCCCGGTCTGGAGCATGTCGTAGAAAAAGGTGTATACCGTGGTTCCTTCGTAACTGCGAAAAAATGTGGCTGTGAGCAAAAAACCGGCCATGAACAAAACGGCGAGAATAAAGTTGGTCACCGGTCCGGCCGCGGCCACGAGGGCCATATCCCGCCGGGGATTGCGCAGCCGGCGCGTGTCCACGGGCACGGGCTTGGCCCAGCCCAGGGCGAAGGGGAAAAACATGGCCGTGACCACAAACATCATGGTGCCCATGGGGTCGATATGCACTTTGGGGTTAAGAGTCAGGCGCCCCATGACCTTGGCTGTGGGATCGCCGCAGCGGTAGGCCACATAGCCGTGGGCCACTTCATGGCAAATGATGCCGAGCAGCAGGGGCACCACGCTGATCAACACTCTGTTAAGTTTTGCGGCAAGTTCAAAATCCATATATTATCCGCCTTAAATCCGGCGCGTCTTTCACGTTTCGGGTTTATAAATAAAAATTTCTTCTCTTAAAATCAGGCTTCTTGGTCTGACTGTCCAGTACCCGCCCCGGAAGCAAGCCCCGCATACAAGCGGGCGTAGGTTTCAACCATCCGGCCCAAAGTATAATTCTCAAGACTTTCACGGCCTCCCTGCGCTATGCGGCTCCGCAGTCCGGGATCATCCTTAAGCTCGCCCAGCCGGTCAGCCAGGGCTTTTGCATCATTCCTCGGCACAATCAGGCCGTTTACGCCGTCCTGCACCATTTCCGCATGCACGGGCAAATCGGAGCAAACCACAGGCAGGCCGGCGGCCCAGGCCTGCTTAACGGCTTCGCAGCCGTGCTCTTCCCGCAGATCGGGCGCGACCAGAATATCACACTGCGGCAAAATATCGCAGGCCCGTTGCGGGCCCAGAAGGGCCATACGCTCCGCAATGCCCGCTGCTCCGGCCCGGCGTAGAATGCCGTCAAATAACGGGCCTTCCCCGACCAAGCGTAACTCCCAGGCAAAATCCGGGTCGGCGGCATTAAACAAAGCCAGCGCGTCCAGCAAAACCTCATGGCCGCTGTCCGGAACAAGCGGACCGACAGCCGCAACCCTGAGGCGCGAATCATCGGTTTCAGGGCACTGCGGATAAACGCTCGAGTCCACCCCCCAGGGCACGACTTGCAAACGGTCGGGCGCAAAGCCGACCGAGGTCAAGTGTCTGACCGCTTCCTGGTTAAGGGCAATCAGCATATCCGCAAGGCTGAATTTGGCAAGCTCTTTTGACCGCCTAAACGCGGGCGGTCGCGTCCACCAGGTCTGCGCCCAGCGCACCTCAGGCCAGGCCTTGCGACATTTTGCGCCCAGACAGGCGCTCAAAGCGTCGTGGGTATGCACCACTGCAAAACTGCTGCTCTGTCGGGCCTGAATGAGGCGCCGCCAGACGCCGGGATACCAGGTTCTGGTTCCGGACAGCGGCACTACGGGCACTCCGTTTTCAGCAAATCGGCGCGCCAGAGGCGAATCGGCCGGGCAGGCCGCTACAGGCTCAAATCGACCCGTTTTAGCGCCGGACAGGCACAAAGTTACTGCGCGCTCCACATCGGCGCTGCTGTCGAGAAAAATATGCAATGCCTGCATGAACCGGTAAATTCCCGAAAGTTGCTATGCCCCGACGGGCAAAGGAAAAGGGGTTCCATTGCTCAAGAGGTCTCCCCTGAGCAAGGCCAGAATGCGGCCGGCCACCGGCCCCGGGCGTCCGGAACCTATAGCCCTGCCTTCATAATTAACTATGGCAGTGCAATCAAAGGTGGTGCCCAGCACCAGCATTTCTCTGGCCGCAAAAATTTCTTCTTCGGTAACTTTGCGCAGAGCTACGGGCATCTCGCGGCCCATGAGCTCCATAGCCCGCAAAATTGTGGTGCCTTTCAGGGCGTGGGTAAATTCGGGAACAGCCAAGGTTCCCTGTGCATCCACAATACAGACGTTGGCGATGGCCGCTTCAGCCAGGCCGCCCGCGCTGTCGAAAGCCACGGACAAGTCCACGCCGCGCTCTTTGGCTTCACGCACCATAAGCATATTGGTTATGTAGTTGGTGCTTTTAATCTGCGCATCAACGCCCGACTTGGCCGGCACCGCGCTGCGGCAGGCGGTGAGGCCTTGCGCGTAATACTCCTCCGGCTTGGGGGTAAACCGGTAGGCAATGATATATAAGCTGCTTTGCGGCGATTCCGACGGATCAAGCCCAAGACCGCCCGGGCCGCGCCCGGCGATGATGCGCAAGTTTTGCGCAGGCCTGCCCGCGGCTCCGGCCACGGCCGTCACGGCCTCGCGCAGTTCGGCAAGGGCACAAGGCAGCTCAAGGTCGAGGCCTTGCGCTGATTTGGCCAAACGCTCAAGGTGCGCGTCCAAAAGATAAATGCGGCCGTGCTCGGCTTTCAAGCTTTCAAACACGCCGTCCCCGCGATGGACCAGGTGGTCATCCACAGGAATGAGCATCTGCTTGGGATCGCGGGTAACCGCCCGCAAGCGGTGCTCATAAAAGGCGTACAGCGCCCCCTCGCCGCAGCGTTTGGCGGAAAGGAGGCGCTGCGCATATTCGTCGGAAGTTAATACAGAAATGGTCATGCGTTTTTCGTGTTACGCCAGAAAGAACTTGGGATCGCGCACTTTCAGCCAATCGCGCTCCAGCAGCGCTTCCGCGATCTGAACGGCGTTGAGGGCCGCGCCTTTGCGGATATTGTCGGCCACGCACCAAAAATTCAGACCGTTGGCAATGCTTTCGTCTTCGCGGATGCGGCCCACAAAAACTTCATCTTCACCGGAAGCGATAATGGGCATGGGGTAAAGCTTTTCGCCGGGGTTGTCATACACGGCCACGCCGGGCGCCCGGCTTAAAATTGCCCTGGCCTCGTTGGCGCTCAGCTTCTTTTTGGTCTCAATGTTGATGGACTCGCTGTGCCCGTAAAACACCGGCACCCGCACCGTGGTGGCCGTGACCTTGATGCCGGGATCGCCCATGATCTTCACGGTCTCGTTGGTCATCTTCATTTCTTCTTTGGTGTAGCCGTTGGGCAAAAAGGCATCAATGTGCGGCAGGCAGTTAAAGGCGATCTGGTAAGGGTATACCTGAATTTCCGGGTCCTTCATATTCATCATCTGGCGCACCTGGCTTTCCAATTCGACAATGGCCTTCTGACCTGTGCCGGACACGGCCTGATAAGTGGACACCACCACGCGGGTGATGCCGGCCGCGTCGTGCAGAGGCTTTAACGCCACCACCATCTGGATGGTCGAGCAGTTGGGGTTGGCAATGATGCCGTTGTGGTCGCGCAAAGCGTCGGCGTTAACTTCGGGCACCACCAGGGGGCAGCGCTCGTCCATACGCCAGGCTGAGGAGTTGTCCACCACGGTGCAGCCGTGCGAGACGGCAAAAGGCGCGAATTTTTCCGAAGTGCCGCCCCCGGCGGAAAAGAGCGCCAAATCCACGCCCTTGAATGAATCTTCCTTAAGTTCGCGCACGGTCAGTTCGCCGTCGGCAAAGGGCAGCTTTATGCCCACCGAGCGCGAAGAAGCCAGCGCAATAATTTCCGCCGCGGGAAATTCCCGCTTTTCAAGGGTTTCGAGCATTTCACGGCCCACGGCGCCCGTTGCGCCCACCACCGCCACCACCGGCTTGCGGCCGGATTTGATTTGAATTGCCATCTTCTTCTCCAAAGATAGTATAACTTTATAAAAGAGCCGTCGGCATAAGCCTTGCCCCGCAAACCTCATGCCGCCGCTTTGTTTTATTCACTCCAGCATCATGCTTTAAGCACCGCGTACAATAGGTCAAGACGCAAATAAAGACAAGGTCCATTCAAAAAACACAACCTCGCGCCTGTACCGACTTTAAATTTAGGCTGTTTCAATATCTGTGCTTTTTTACACACAATGCTTGACCTCAAAGCTGAATGCTGTAGACATAATAAGCATGAGCACCACGCAAGCGCGTATTTTAATCATTGATGACGAGCCGGGCATCCGGCAGTCTTTGCGCGGCATCCTGGAAGAGGACGAAGGGCATCTGGTCAGCGAGGCCGGCAGCGCGGAGGCAGGCCTTGAAATCTTAAGCCGGGAAGTGCCCGACGTGGTGTTTCTGGATATCTGGCTGCCGGGCATGGACGGCCTGGAAGCGTTGCTGCACATTCGGGAAGCTTACCCCGCCCTGCCGGTAATCATGATTTCCGGGCACGGCACCATTGAATCGGCGGTAACCGCCATCCGGGAAGGGGCGCACGACTTTATTGAAAAGCCCTTGTCTCTGGAGCGGGTGGTGCTGGCGGTCAACCGCGCCCTGGAAGTGGTCTCCTTACGCCGGGAAAACATGGCGCTTAAGTCCGGCCTGGCCCCGTCGTTTACAGAAATCAGCGGCGAGTCCCCGGCTATTGTCGAGCTTAAGGAGCAAATCGCCAAAGTGGCGCCCACGGATCTGTGGGTGCTTATTCACGGCGAAAACGGCACGGGCAAGGAAGTGGCCGCGCGCACCCTGCACAAATTAAGCAAGCGCAAAGACAAACCCATGGTGGCGGTCAACTGCGCGGCCATCCCTGAGGAGCTCATCGAATCCGAACTGTTCGGGCATGAAAAGGGCGCCTTTACCGGCGCGGAAGCCACCCGCCCCGGCCGCTTTGAAATGGCCCATCAAGGAGCGCTGTTCCTGGATGAAATCGGCGACATGAGCCTGAAGACCCAGGCTAAAATACTGCGCCTTTTGCAAGAGCAAAAATTTGAGCGCGTGGGCGGCACCAAAACCATTCACGTGGATGTGCGGGTCATTGCCGCCACCAACAAAGACCTGGAAACGGAAATCGCAGCCGGGCGCTTTCGGGAGGACTTATATTACCGGCTCAAGGTCTTTCCTCTGACTGTGCCGCCCTTGCGCGAACGGGGGCGAGACATCCTGCTCCTGGCCGATATTTTTCAATCCGCCTTTGCCCAGGAGCACGGCTTCAAGACGTTCAGCCTCGCCCCGGAAGCGGAGAACTGCCTTTTGGCCTACTCCTGGCCGGGCAACGTGCGGGAATTGCGCAATTTTATTGAGCGCATGCTCATTGTTCACGCCGGACGGTGCGTTGATGTTGATCAGCTGCCGCGCGAAATGACCCTGACCGGCAAAAGCCCGGCCGCCAGGCCGGACCGGTCCGGCCTGGAAGGTTTTTTAGACGCGGACTCCTTCCGCGAAGCGCGTCAGCGCTTTGAAGCCTTGTACCTGTCCCGCAAACTGCAGGAATGCGGCAACAACATCAGCCGCCTGGCCGAACAAATCGGCCTGGAACGCAGCTACCTTTCGCGTAAACTCAAAGCTTACGGCATCTCTCAGGATTGACAAAAGAAAATATTGCCTGCGTTCGTCCGGCCCGCAAGCAACGCCTGTCTATCAGCGTAAAATAAAACGCGAGAATTCAGCTTTTACGGCTCTCGTCGCCCCGGCGCAGGGCCACGTAAAAAACGGCACCCTGCTCGGGGTTGTGCTCAGCCGGACTTTTTACCCAAATGCGCCCGCCAAAGCCCATGACCGTGCGTTTGCAAATAGCCAAACCCAACCCCGCGCTGCCGGATTTATGCACGTTGCCGTCGCGATCCAGCCGATAAAAGCGCTCAAAAATACGCTCCTGCCTGTCCGCGGGAATCACCGGGCCGATATTCTTGACGCTGGCGATAACTTCCGCCGCGGTTTTTTCAAGGCCCACATCAATGATTGTGCCGGCATCGGCGTATTTAAGGGCGTTATCCAAAATGTTGTGAAAAACTTCGCTTAAAGGCTCGCTGAGCGCCTTCACCCGCACAGGATCGCCCATGGCGCTTTCGGCCAGACGCAAACTCAAATCCCGCTCCTTGGCCAAAAGCATTTTATTGTACACAGCTTCGCGCATAATCTGCGCCAAATCGACCTCTTCCAAAGACGCGGTTTCGCTGTGATGTTCCGCCCGGGCAAGATGAAGCAGGCCCTGCACAATTTTATTCATATGCTCGGCGTTTTTGGCAATGGTTTGTAAAAAAGAGCAGCGCGGAGACTCCCCGCCGTTTTTGGCGTTGCGCTCCATGTCCAGCAAGGCCTCGGTATAGCCTTTTATGCTGGTCAACGGCGTTTTCAACTCGTGGGAAACATTGGCCACAAAGTCGCGGCGTAAACGTTCCAAGCGCTCCTTTTCGCTGATATCGCGGAAAACGGCCAAAATCCCGCCGTCGGACTTATCGCCGAACACCGTAAGCGCGGCTTCCAGATGCGCTCCGGTTTCGGTTTCAAGCGTAAGAGCCAGAAGGGAATTCGCCGATTCAGCCTCGTCGGGAGTTGACGCTGCGGGGGCTTTCAGCCGCGCGCGCAACTCATCAACGGCATCCTGCAAGGAGGGCAGCATAGTCGCCTCCATAAGCGTCAAGGAAGAGGCCTGGCTTTTGATGCCGCCAAGCGCGGGGAACAACCTGCCCGCAGCCGGATTGGCCGCGCGCACATGTCCGTCAAGATCAATGACCACCACGCCCTCATGCAAAGCGGCAAACAAAGCCTCCAGGCGGCTGTTGCGTTCGTTGAGCGCCGCCAGCTGGGCCTGAATATTGTGGGCCATGCCGTTGATGGCCGAAACCAGCGGCCGCAGTTCCCGGCCCCGCACCTCGTACATGCGGGCGTGATAATTTCCTGCCCCGATTTCCTGGGCGGTGTACGCCAGGTCGTTAATATTGCGCATCAGGGGGTTAATGACCAGCAGGCACAAACCGCCGCCGATCATAAGCGATACGGCGAATACGCCCAAAAGGGCCCAGCGCCCGCGCGACAAATGCGTGCTGAACGTCGAGGTGGGTATGGCCAGACGAATCACGCCGATGGGCACCCCGCGCAAGCTGGTGGTCGGTTTGGCCGCATAGATGAAATTTGTCCGCAGAGTCGTGCTGTAGCGCAATTTGACGCTGATGCCGTCCTTTATGGCCTGCATCACTTCAGGCCGCGCGCTGTGCGGCTCTGTGCCGCCGAGGTCCGCAAAGGCAATGTCGGAATCCGCGGACAGCCGATCGCCCACGATATATGACACCCGCTGCCCGGTTACCGCGCCGTAGGACTCTGTCCAGGCGTCGAGTTCAGCGAGACCTCCGGTGAATTCATGCTGCGAAAGCACCCATTCCACGCTGTTTAAGCTGCTCACCGCCGTATCGTGCGCATCACGCTGCAAGTCTTTTTCCAGCAAATAGGAAAAATAAAAAAAAGGCACGGCCAAAACCACAAACAACAAGGCCCACATGCCCAAAAGCAGTCTTCTGAATATTGAATAATAGCGCATCAACTCGCCTCAGTTGCCTCGCGGTTATCTGTTGAACCATTTCCGCCACATGCGGGCGCGCAGGCGGATGGCGACAAAATTCATGGCCAGAACCAGAACAATAAGCACAAGCGCCGTGCCGTACTGCAGCGGCTGAGTTTTATCTATATCCGTGCCGGCCGTGGCCAATACATAAATATGATACGGCAAAGCCATGACGCTGTCCAAGAAAGATGTGGGCAAGCCGGGCCTAAAAAAGACCGCGGCGGTGAACATGATGGCCGCGGTTTCCCCCGCCGCCCTGGACAGGCCCAAAATGGATCCGGTTAAAATGCCGGGCAAAGCCGAGGGCAGGAGCACCTTGCAGATGGTTTGCCATTTGGTGGCGCCCAGGCCCAAAGAAGCTTCACGGTATGTGGCCGGCACATTGCGCAAGGCTTCCTCAGAGGTGCCGATGACCAGAGGCAGGGTCAGCACGCCCAAGGTGCAGGCCCCGGACAAAATGGACACGCCCCAACCCAGAAAAACCACAAAAAAGGCCAGGCCGAACAGGCCGAAGACCACGGAAGGCACGCCGGCCAGGTTGTTTATGCCCAGACGGATAATTGATGTGAGCCTTCCTGGCCTGGCGTATTCGCTCAAATAAACGGCTGAGGCGATGCCCAGGGGCAAGGCCACCAAAAGCGCGCCAAGACACAGATAAATAGTGCCCATGATTGCCGGAAAAATTCCGCCCGCAGTCATGGAATCTTTAGGCCCGGCGGTAATAAATTCCCAGGAAATGGCCGGCAAGCCCCGCCAAACCAAAAAACCGCAGATCAAAACCAATGCGCCGATATTAATAAGCGCCGCCCCCCTGAACAGGGTGAACATAAACGCTTCTAATCGCTTACGGCGCCTAAGCCTGGAGGTAAAAGCCATTATCATCGCTTCCTATGTCTGCCGATCAAAGGGTGGCCGAACCAGTTCGCTTATATTTATGAGCCGCGCGGGCGGCCAGCAGGTTAAAGGCCAAGGTAAACAAAAACAAGGTAATGCCGATGGCGAACAGCGCGTGGTAATGCATGCTCCGAAACGGCGCTTCCGCCATTTCCGCGGCGATGGAAGCGGGCATGGGCCGCACCGGGTCAAACAGCGAGGCGGGAATGACCGCCGCGCCGCCGGCCAGCATGAGCGTGACCATGGTTTCGCCTATAGCCCTGGACATGCCTAAAATAACCGCGGTGCAGATGCCGGACAAAGCGCCGGGCACGGAAACGTGAATGATGGTTTCCCAGTTGGTGGCCCCCAAAGCCAGCGAGGCCTCTTTCAAATCGCGCGGCACGGCATAGAGAGCGTCTTCGGCAATGCTGCAGATTGTGGGCAGGCTCATGAAGGCCAAGAGCAGGGAGGCGGTGAACAAATTGAGCCCCACCGCCACATTGAACGTGTCCTGCAGCCAGGGCGCCACCACCACCAGGCCGAAAAAGCCCAACACCACCGAGGGCAGGGCGGCGGGCAGCTCAACCAGGGGCTTGATAAAGCCCCGCACTCTGGCCGGCGCGATTTCAGACAGATAAATAGCGGTCATAACTCCCAAAGGCACGGCCATAAGCGCGGAAAGCACCGTTACCGCCAGAGAGGCGACGAGCAAGGGTAAAATGCCGAAAGCCGGGTCGGCCTCATCGGTAGGATACCAATCCATATTAAACAGAAAATCCGTGATCGGATTCAAGTGCGCAAATAGCGGCGCGCCTTCGGCAAAAAGATGCAGAGTGATCAACCCCAAAATAAGCACCGAGGAGACGGCCGCCGTTAGAAAGAATATTTTGGCGCCGCGCTCCTTGCACAAGTGCGGAGGGGGAAAAGAAATTTTCATGGCGATTCTTACCTGTCAGCCCGTTACTCCGCGCGGAAGTGAGGCGAATCCCGCGCGGAACCTTAAAAGGAGGATCGGGTATAAATATTTACTTCAGGGGCACCGCGCCGCAAGAAGTAATAATGTCCTGCACCTGCGGACTGGCTAAAAAATCCACAAACGCGGCCACGTCAGCGGCGGGGTTGCCGCCCGCAATCACCCACAGCTTGCGGGTAATGGGGTATACGCCGCTGTTAATGGTCTCCGGATCGCCGGCCGTGCCTTCCACCTTAAGGCCTTTTACGCTGTCGTTGACATAGCCGAAAGAATCGTAGCCGATGGCCTGCCTGTTTTTGGAAATAAACTGCAAGACCGCCCCGCTGGAGGCCTGCAAAAGAGCCTTGGGCGTCACCCGGGCCTTGTTCAGCACGAGTTCCCCCCAGGCTTCGTAGGTGCCGGAGGAACTGTCGCGGGAAACAACCACGATATCGCTGTCCTCGCCGCCCACTTCTTTCCAATTGGTGACTTCCCCGGTATAAATGGCCTTAAGCTGGGCCCGGCTTAAGTCGGCAACGGGGTTGGCCGGGTTGACGATGGGCAAAATGGCGTCGGTGGCAATGGCTATGGGTTTTAAGTCCACACCTTTTTCCTTGGCCTTGGCCAGCTCGGAATCTTTCATCTCCCGCGAAGACATGGCCAGATTGGCCGTGCCGTCGATAATGGCCTTGATGCCGTCGCCCGAGCCGCTGGCGGTTAAGCTGATTTCCAGGTCGGGATGAGCTTTAAGGTAAGCTTCCACTACTTTTTGCATGATCGGCAGCACCGTGGTCGATCCGCTGATGACAATGCCCTCGGCTTTGGCCGCAACGGGCATAAGCAGACCCAACATCAACAATATTCCGGCAAAGATGCGTATCCTTTTCATTCTCAGCTCCTGTCATTATTATAGTTAAAATCGCCTTCCGCTTTGCTGCGGCCGGCGTCTTTAAATTAAGAGCCGGATGTTACAAAATTGCGTCAAGTCCGGGCTATCTTGGTTACATATAGGCTCGGCGGCTGTAACCTTATTGACACATAATCTTCATGGGCCCGTAATGACTTTTGCCCAAGCCTGTGCAAAAGAATAAAATGCGCCAACAAGGAGAAACGGACTATGAGCGAAACCAAAGGCCGCGTCCTGATTGTGGAGGACGACGAAGACATCGCCGCTCTGCTTAAATACACTTTCAGCGAAGACGGCTATACCGTGTCCTGCGCCGCCAACGGCGATGCGGCCCTGCGCCTTTTAAACGAACACCCCCCGCGCCTTGTGGTTCTGGACATTATGCTGCCCGGCCCCGACGGCCTGGAAATTTTGCGCCATATCCGCCGCGAGCCGGAACTCAAAGGCACGGCGGTGATCATGCTCACAGCCAAAGGCGAGGAAGTCGACCGTATCGTCGGTTTTGAGCTGGGCGCCGACGATTATGTGGTCAAGCCTTTTTCCCCGCGCGAGCTGCTGCTCAGGGCCAAAACCGTTTTAAATCCTACGGCCGGACGCAGCGAAGACATGCCGCAAAAACTACAGGGGCACAGCATAACTCTGGACCTGGACACCCATGAATGCATCTGCGCCGGGCAAAAATTGTCCTTAACCATCACCGAGTTCAAACTGCTCACGGAAATGCTGCGCCGCCCCGGCAAGGCCCTGTCCCGCGAACATCTGCTTGATGCGGTCTGGGGATATTCCTTTGAAGGCTATGCCCGCACCGTGGATACGCACATGCGCCGCCTGCGCCACAAATTGGGCGAAGCCGCCGCCTGCATCGAAACCGTGCGCGGCGTGGGCTATCGCATCAAACAGGATTGATATGGAACTTCAGAGCATGCCGCACACCGATTTCAACGCCCTGGAGCCTTTTCCTCCGGCTAAAATCCAGGCCAGAAACTTCAACTTCTATTACGGAAACTTCCAGGCCCTGACCGATATCTCCCTGGATGTGCCGGAAAATATGGTCACCGCCCTGATCGGACCGTCCGGCTGCGGCAAAAGCACCTTTTTGCGCTGCATCAACCGCATGAATGACCTCATTCCCGGCACGCGCATGAGCGGCGAGCTGACCCTCGGCGCGGCGGACATCACCGCTCCGGGCCTCGACGTCACCCTCCTGCGCCGCCGGGTGGGCATGGTTTTTCAAAAGCCCAACCCCTTTCCCAAAACCGTGTTTGAAAATGTGGCCTACGGCCTGAAAATCAACGGCGAACATAGCAAGGCCCTCATTGCCGAGCAGGTGGAAAAAAGCCTGATCCGGGCCGCGTTGTGGGATGAAATCAAAGACCGCCTGCACTCATCGGCCCTGGGCCTCTCCGGCGGCCAGCAGCAACGCCTGTGCATCGCCCGGGCCCTGGCCGTCAGCCCCGATGTGCTGCTCATGGACGAACCGGCCTCGGCCCTCGACCCCCTCGCCACCCAAAAAATCGAAGACCTCATCCACGAGCTCAAAGAACAGGTGACCATCGTCATCGTCACTCACAGCATGCAGCAGGCCGCCCGCGTGTCCGACCGCACCGCCTTCTTCTACCTGGGCAGGCTTATTGAAACCGGCGCCACAGAGCAAATCTTCACCCGCCCGGCCGACAAGCAAACCGAAGACTACATCACCGGGCGCTTCGGCTAGAGCATTTTAACTTTGAAAGGACGCCTTTATGATCCGCCACTTTCACGAACAGCTGGAAAACACCAAAATCAAACTCCTGCGCATGATCGCCATGGCCGACAAATTTTTAAGCGAAGCCGTGGGCGCCTTTCTTGACTGCGACGGCGCCACAGCCACCCGAATTCTTGATTTTGACCATGAGCTGGACGAACTGGAAAACGAACTGGACGACGCCTGCCTGAAAATGCTGGCCCTGGACCAGCCCGTGGCCGCCGACCTGCGCTACATTGTGGCCACCATGCGCCTGAGCACCGATATTGAACGCATCGGCGACGAAACCAAGGGCCTGGCCCAACAAACCGCGCTGCTCACCAGCCTGGAGACCTGCGGCCACACCCAAAGCATGGAAGACCTGGCCCACCTGACCCAAAAAATGTTCCGCACCAGCGTGGACTCGTTCCGCAACGCCGACGCCGGCCTCGCCCGCGAAGTATTTGAACTGGAAAATCAGGCCAACGCTCTGTACGGCCAAATTCTCGAAGAATGCCTGGCCGTGGACAACCAACTCATCCCCAACACCCCCACCGCCCTGCGCCTCATCTTCATCGCCCGCTGCCTGGAACGCATCTGCGATTTGTCCACCAACGTGGCCGAATCCACCATCTTCGTCCTGGCCGGCGTAAGCATCAAGCACCACTGGCCCGAAGCTTAGGGGCAGCGCGCCGGGGTTGGGAAATCAAAAGGATCGGCACGCTTTGGGTTCTTCCTCTCCGTAATGCTTTCGCTATATACCCTTAATCCTAGAACGTGTATTTTACGCTCAAAGCGCCGCCCACGCCTTCCCGAGCCGGCGCCTCAAAAAGCTGGACATTGATATCCGCAAAGAGTGAGGCCGGGATACGATAATTACAGGTTGAACTCCGGACCGGGTTACGATAACTTTCAAACAAGTTGGTCACGTTAGGAGCCTTTGTCCATGAAAGTAGCCTTGGTCCATTTCTGGCTGATAAACATGCGCGGTGGGGAGCGCGTGCTTGAAGCCCTGTGCCGCATGTATCCCCAGGCGGATATTTTCACCCATGTCTATGATCCCGCGGAAATAAGCGAGACCATCAAAGCGCACAAAATCACGACCACCTTCATTCAGCGCCTGCCCCGCGCGAAATCCTGGTATAAAGCCTATTTGCCGCTCATGCCCCTGGCCCTGGAGCAGCTTGACCTTTCCGGCTATGACCTGATCATCTCCAGCGAATCCGGCCCCGCCAAAGGCGTTACCGCCGCGCCCGACGCCGCGCACATCTGCTACTGCCACTCGCCCATGCGCTACGTGTGGGACATGTACCCCGAGTACACCCGCGACAAGGGCCTGCTCACGCGCCTGCTCATGGCCCCGCTCGTCCACTACCTTAAAATCTGGGATCGCGGCAGCGCGGCCGGGGTGGACGCCTTTGCGGCCAATTCCTCATTCATTGCCCGGCGCATCAAGCGCTGCTGGCGGCGCGAGGCCGAGGTCATTCCGCCGCCGGTGGATGTGGACGCCTTTACCCCTGCGCCCGCGGATAAACGCGAAGATTTTTATCTGCTGTTCGGACAGCTCGTGGGTTACAAACGGGCGGACCTGGCCGTGCAGGCCTTTTCCCGGCCCGGCGAAAAAACACGCCGCCTGGTGGTCATCGGCGAAGGCGAGCAACTGCCTATGCTGAAAAAACTGGCCGGGCCCAATGTCACGCTCCTGGGCCGCCAGCCTTTTGCCGCGGTCAAAGATTATCTTTCCCGCTGCCGGGCGCTCATCTTTCCGGGCCTGGAGGATTTCGGCATCGTGCCCGTAGAGGCCCTGGCCTGCGGCACGCCGGTCATCGCCTACGGGCGGGGCGGCGTGCTTGATTCCCTGGAAGACGGCGTTACCGGCGTGTTTTTTAAAGAGCAGACCGTAAGCGCTCTCACCGCGGCCATAGAACGCTTTGAAACTTTGCGTTTTGACGCCGGACGCCTGGCCGAACGGGCCCGTTATTACCATCCCGACCGTTTTGCCGAACGCCTGGCCGCTCTGGTCCAGACGACGCTTGCCGACAAATAAATCCGGCTCTTGCCCCAGCCTTCTGCCGGACTTAGGTAAATAATAAGCGCTTTGCATTTGAGCCGAGTCTGCTGAACAATTACCGACAACCGTTCAGTCTGGAGGAAAATTATGTCCACCGGCTCTGAAAATTTTGAGCAGGCCGCTGTAGGCCGCAAAATAAAAGATTTCACCCTGGAAACCTATGAGCCCGCCACCGATTCATTCGGCGAGCTGTCTTTCGCCGAGGTGCGGAAAGACGGCAAATGGCTCATTCTGGTCTTTTACCCGGCCGATTTTACCTTTGTCTGCCCCACGGAACTGGCGGACCTGGCCGAACACCTTAAACCTTTACAGGAAGCCGGGGCCGTGGTGGCCTCCGTGTCCACGGACACCAAATTCTCGCACCTGGCCTGGCGGCGCTCCGAACGCCTGCTGCAAAACGTCAGCTACGCCATGGCTTCGGACCACACCGGCGAGGCCGCCCGCTACTTCAATGTTTACGGCGCAGACGGCACGGCCCTGCGCGGCACGTTCATCATCAACCCTGAGGGCATGCTGGTGGGTTCGGAAATTAATTATTACAACGTGGGCCGCAACGCCGCCGAATTGGTGCGCAAAGTGCAGGCCTTCAACCACCTGCGGGCCAATCCCTTTGAAGTTTGCCCGGCCCGCTGGGAGCCGGGCGATAAAACTTTAAAACCTTCGGAAAAATTGGTGGGGAAAGTTTATGAGGATCTGAATTCATAAGAATTTCCGCTAGTGTAAAACCCACGCTTGCCGGACCGCCCCGCAAAGAGAACCCGCTTTTTCTTTGCGGGGCTTTTTGCAAACCCCTGCAAGCTGAAAAAGCTTGCCGCTCGCGCCGCGCAGCTTTCCCCGCCTGTTGCCATGTGCGACAAGGCCGCTTATAATTATAAATATCCCCATAAATTTTAAACCCGTTAACCACAGGCCGGACTGCCCCATGCCCAAAAAAACGCCCGCCGGGCCATGTGAAATCCATAAACCGGAAATTGCGCTGATCGCGCCTTTTCCCGGACTTGCCGCCACGGCCGAACCGCTTTTGAAAAAATTGCCCTTTCCCGTGCTGCTGGCCGAAGGCGACCTGGAGCAAGGGCTTGCCGCCGGGCGCAGGCTCAAAAGCCGGGGCGTGCAATTGTTCGTCAGCCGGGGCGGCACAGCCCAGCGCCTAAAGTCCCTGGATCTGCCCGTTGTGGAAATCAAGGTCACGGCCTACGACATTTTGTCCGCCCTGGGCCCGCTGATCAATGAAAAACGAAAAATCGGCATTATCGGCTTTGACAACGTCATCGCCGGGGCCAGCCGCTTAAGCGCCCTTTTGCATTATGACCTTGAAGTGTTCACCATCGGCCATGAGCGCGAAGTAGCCGGCAAAATCGCGGCCGCCCAGGCCAAGGGCGTCGATCTGGTGCTCGGCGATATGGTGGTCAACAACCTGGCCGAAACCGCAGGCCTTCCCGCCGTGCTCATTGAGTCCGGACCGGAAGCCGTGCTGGACGCTTTGCATGAAGCTTGCGAGCGTCTGGCCCTGATCAAGGCCGAGGCGGACAAAAACCGCCGGCACCTGGAAGTGCTCTCCCTTTATAAAACCGTATTTGAAGCCGTGGAAGATCTGATCATTACCGTGGACCGCGACGGCCGCGTGGACAGCCAAAACCCGGCCGCCCGCGCCCTGCTCAAAGATTCCCTGCGCGCGCTTACCCCGCGCCGGTTGCAGGGCCGCTCTTTCAAGTCCCTGCTTGAAGCCGGCGCGCCGCAGTATAACCTGCTGGCCGCCTGGGGCGGGCAAAAATTCATTCTGGATTTTTTCCCCTTGAACACCGGCTATGGCGACGGCCCGGCCGCCGTGATTTTGGGCCGCTCCGTGCGCAAGGTCGAAAGCTCCGAACGGCGCATCAGAAACGCCCTGTACCTTACCGGGCATATGGCCCGCTATCGTTTTGCGGACTTGACCGGCAAGGACAAAAATTTTTTGGAGATCATCGAACGGGCCAAAGAATACGCCGAGAGCGACTCCACCATTCTTATTGAGGGCGAAAGCGGCACGGGCAAGGAAATGCTGGCCCAAAGCATCCATAACCACAAATTCGGCGCGGACGAGCCCTTTGTGGCCATAAACTGCGCCACCCTGCCCGAACACCTGCTGGAGAGCGAGCTGTTCGGCTACGCTCGCGGCGCGTTTACCGGGGCGAGGGCCGAGGGCAAGAAGGGGCTGTTTGAGCTGGCCCACGGCGGCACGCTGTTTTTGGACGAGATCGGCGAAATGCCGCTCACCCTGCAAAGCCGCCTCTTGCGGGTCATTGAGGAAAGGGCGGTTTTTCCCTTGGGCAGCGACCGGGTCATTCCGGTCAATGTGCGGCTCATTGCCGCCACCAATACCGACCTCGTGACGGCCGTACGCGAAAACCGCTTCCGCAGCGACTTATATTTCCGCCTGGGCGTGCTCACCCTGACTTTGCCGCCTTTGCGCGAGCGGGGGCATGACGCGCTGGTGCTGTTCAAGGCCATGCTCCGGGCCATAAATAATAAATTCAAGCTCACCGGCGCAATAGAGCAGGAAGCGGCCGCCCTGCTCATGGACTATGCCTGGCCGGGCAACGCCCGCGAACTGAAAAACCTGGTGGAACGCCTGGCCATTATTACCGGGCAGTTCAACAAAGAAACCTCCGCCCTACCTGTTTTGCTGGCCAAGGAGATGAGCCGCCTCAAACGTCTGGCCGTGCGGCCGGGGGCCGCGCCCGCGATGGAGAATCGCCTGACGGGCATCCAAACTTTTTTGCCGGAAAATGACGCAGGGCAGCTCTTGGCCGCCCCAATCAGCCGGCAAAAGCTGGCCGACCGCCTGGGCATAAGCCGCACCACCCTGTGGCGGCGAATCAAAGCCGTGGAGGAGCGGAACGGCACGTTGTCCGGCAATTAAATACGCCTAACGAAACATAATTGAAACAAAATCGAAACAACAATGTTTCATTTTGAAACAAAATTTAACTAAACTTGAGTTCATTTTCATTTCTGGTTCATTAACCTGCTAATTTAACTAAATTTATCAGGTTTGGTTCCATTATTGCTTGATATATAGGTTAGGCCGCGTCCACTTCCGGTCGCCCCGCCTTACGTGCTGCAAGCAGGCGCCTTTAGTGGGGGCGCGCACCTTCTAACCAAAGGATATGGCCATGAACAGCGTAACCATCAAAAAAATATACGACTTAAGCCAGCCCCTGTTTCACAACTGCCCCGGCTGGGTGGAGTATCCTTCCACGCACGTCACCCGCGACTATCATATTCCGGTGAACGGCTTCAACGCGGAAATGATGCACATGAACACCCACACCGGCACCCACCTGGATGTGCCTTTTCATTTCTACCAGGATGGAGACACTATTGAAAAAGTGCCCCTGGAAAGCTTCATGGGCCCCGGCCTGTTTTGCGATTTACGCCACAAAACGCCCGACACGCCCATCACCGCGGAAGACCTTGCGCCCTTCCTGCCGCTTGTTGAGCGCGGCGACTGGGTGATTCTCAATACCGGCATGGGCAAAAAACGCGGCTTCAACAAAGAATACCTCATGGGCTGGGCCTACTTGGACGGCCCCGGCGCGGAAGCCCTGGTCAAAGCCGGCATCAAGGGCGTGGGCATCGACGCCTTGAGCATCGGCGGCTGGGGAAGCCCTGCCAAAGGCCGTCCCTGCCATGAAGTGCTGCTCTCCGGCAATGCCTATATTCTGGAAGACCTGCTCATCCCGGATGAACTTATGGACGGGAAAAAACGCCTGATCTCCTGTTTTCCCCTGCTCATGCCCGGCTGCGGCGGCGCGCCCGCCCGCGCGGTTGCCTACGAGTTTGCCTAAACAAAAAGAAGCAGGATCAGACATGCAGCTGACGGCGAAAAACGTCCATAAGCGCTTTGGCGGCGCCATTGCTCTCAACGGAGTGTCCATCGACCTCTCCGGCGGAGAAATTCACGCCCTGGTGGGCGCCAACGGCGCGGGCAAGTCCACTCTGGCCCGGATCATTGCCGGGCACCTGAAAGCCGACAAGGCGGACATCGCCATTGACGGCGAGCCTGTGCTCATCCGCAGCCCGCGCGAAGCCATAAATCTGGGCGTGACCATGGTCACCCAGCAGCTCAGCCTGGCTCCGCACCTCAGCGTGGCTGAAAACATCATGCTCACCGAGCTGTGCCGCCCCGGCCCCTGGCGCGCCAAAGAAATTTACGAAAAAGCCGACGCCCTGCTCGGCCGCCTTATCCCGCCGGGCACGGTGAACCTGCGCGCCCAGGCCGGCTCCCTGAACAACGCCCATAGGCAGATGGTGGAAATCGCCAAAGCTCTCGCCCAAAATTCACAGTTGATCATTTTTGACGAACCCACCTCCTCCTTGACCCCCACGGAAGTGGCGCGACTGTTTGAGGTCATGCGCGGCTTGACTGAGGAAGGCAAGGGCCTCGTCTTTGTTTCCCACCGCCTGGAAGAAATTTTCAGCATCACCGATCGGGTCACGGTACTGCGCGACGGGGCGAATATCTGCGAGTCCGTGCCCACAGCCGACCTTAATCAGGCCGAACTCATCCGGCTGATGATCGGACGGGAGTTGGGCGATGTGTTTCACCAGCGCCAGCATCCGGTTAAGGATATTGAAGACGGCGCGCCCGCTCCGGGCGCCGAAGTGGTTTTGCAGGTGGAGAGCTTAAGCGCCCCGCCCCTGGTCAAAGATGTTTCTTTCGCCCTGCATAAGGGGGAAATTTTAGGCTTGGCCGGCCTCGTGGGCGCCGGGCGCACCCAGACCGCCCGGGTGCTTTTTGGCCTTAAGCGTCCGCAAAGCGGTTCCATCACGGTTATGGGCAAGCCTTACCAGCCCAAACGTCCGTCCGACGCCTACGCCTGCGGCCTGGCCATGATTCCTGAAGACCGCAAAAATCAGGGCGTGATTCCGGATTTTTTGGTGCGCGAAAATATCAAGCTCTCGCATATGTCCGTAAAATCCCGCGTCCTGACCGGTTACCGTTCACTGCTGGGCAAAGTTCTGAAAATCACGGACCTGCTCAAGCTGCCGCGCACCCATTTGGACAAAGGCATTTTGCAGCTGTCCGGCGGGCAGCAGCAAAAGGCCATGATCAGCCGAATTTTGCTCATGGATCCGCGCATCCTCATTGTGGACGAGCCCACGCAAGGCGTGGACATCGGCACGCGCTCGGACATTTATGAAATCCTAAAGGATCTGGCCGACAAAGGGTTTTCCATTTTGTTCATTTCTTCGGACTTTGAGGAAATTTTGGGCGTGTGCGACCGCATTGTGGTGCTCACCGAAGGCCGGGTGGCCGCCGACGTGCCCGCACGCCTTTTGGATGAAGAAAAACTGACCATGTTCGCGGCCCCGCGCACCTCAGCCGAAAACACGCACCGCGTGCTCCTGGATTTGACCGCCAAATTTCCGGAGGCCGCCGCTTATTGGATATATATTGACCGCGGCTCGGTTTACTGCTTCAACTTAAGCGAGCCTGAACGCGCCCCCGGCCTGGGCTTTTCCGCCGGCCAGGTCATTCCCTTGGGCGAGACCTGCCTGTGCGAATTTTCCGCCTCGGAACAGGCGCGGGAAATTTCCTGCTCTGGCCTGGCTTCACTCTTGGTGCCCATCCACAACCACCGGGGGCAGAACATGGGCTACATCGGCCTGAGCATGCCCGCGGCGCTTCACTCCGAAAGCGCCGCCGCAGAGGCACACGACCTGATTAAACAGTTGATGAACTAAGGAGAGCACACCACCGCCATGTCCGCGCCGCAAAACCTCACCCCCCCAACTATGCTTAAAAAAATCTGGACCCTGGGCCAGATGGAGTTGCGCATGATGGGCCTTGTTGTGGTCCTCATCGCCATTCTCTCGTTTCTCTCGCCGCATTTTTTCACCATGCACAATATTTTAAACCTCATGGACCAGACCGTGGTCCTGGGCATTGTGGCCGTGGGAGCCACCCTGGTCATTCTCACCGGCGGCATTGATTTGTCCGTGGGCTCGGTCTTGGGCATGTCCGGCATAGTCTTCGGGCTGTCTTTTCCGGTTATCGGCTTTTACCCGGCCGTGGCCCTGTGCCTGCTGGTGGGCGCCACAGCCGGCTGCTTCAGCGGACTGCTGGTCACCCGCGTCGGTCTCGCCCCGTTTGTGGCCACTTTGGGCATGATGTCCATTGCCCGCTCCCAGGCCTATGTGCTTTCCGGGGCCAAGTCCATCAACGCCATGCCCCCGCAGATCGAAGCCCTGGGCATGGGCATGGTTTACGGTCTGCCCCTCAACTTTGTCTGCCTGATGGTTTTATATGCGTTGATGTGGTTCTTTTTGGGCCGCACAAAACTGGGGCGCTCGATCTATGCCATCGGCTCCAACGAGGAGGCTGCTCGTCTGGCAGGCGTGGCCGTGGTGCCCATCAAAACCATGTGCTACGCCCTGTCCGGCATGTTTGCGGCCGTGGCCAGCATTTTCCTGTCCTCGCGCATTTATTCCATCGACCCCCTGGGCGGCACGGGCATGGAGCTGGAATCCATTGCTGCCGTGGTCATCGGCGGGGCCAGCCTGTTCGGCGGGCGCGGCTCCATTATCGGCACGCTCATGGGCGTATTCATTATGGTGCTCATCCGCAACGGGCTTAACCTCATGAAAGTGGACCCTTACTGGCACGGCACGGCCATCGGTTCGGTCATTATCGCGGCCCTTTTGCTGGAGCGCTTCTTCCGGCGCGGCTCGACCGTTAAATAATCGGCGTTCAGATCCGGCCGGATCCATTTCCGGTCCGGGTTTATTTGGAAAGAAATTTATTTTTTAACCGCCCCAGCGGGCACAACCGGGAAGACGCCGCAAGCGGCCTTTCCGAAAATGGGAGAAACAGTATGAGAAGATTCCTGTTATTGGCTCTTACTCTGGTGTTGGGTGTGGGTCTGGTGGCCCCGGTTTCGGCCCAGGCTAAAGACAAAATGGAGTTCGCCTACCTCACGCCGGGGCTGGACCTGCCGTTCTGGCGTTATCTTGCCAAGGGCATTGAAGACACCGCCGCCAAAGCCGGCCATCACGTGACTACCTACGATTCCAACAACGACGCCGCCAAACAGCTGGCCAACGCCCAGGACGCCATCGCCCGCAAAGTGGACGGCATTTTCATTTCACCCACCGACTCCTCAACCTGCCCCAAGGTGCTGCAATTGGCCGCCGCGGCTAAAATTCCGGTGATCATTTCCGACATCGGCACCGACTCCGGCGAATACGTGTCCTTTGTCATTTCCGACAACACCGACGGCGCTTACCAGATCGGCAAGGTCATGGTCGAACAGCTTAAAGCCCTGGGCGCCCCGGAAGGCCCCGTGGGTCTGGTGACCATTTCCCTGGCCAGGGCCAACGGCCAGAAGCGCACCGCCGGCTGGCGCAAAGCCATGGAAGAAGGCGGCGTGAAAGAAGCGGACCTCAAGGAAATGCAAAACTACACCGGCGACGAAACCTTCAAGTACGTGCAGGACATGCTCACCGCCAACCCTGACATCAAGGGCATTTTTGTGGAAACCGACAACCCCACCCTGGGTGCTGTGCGCGCCGTGCAAACCGCGCGTCTGGGCGGCAAAGTGCTGGTGGCCGGTTTTGACGGCGTGCCGGAATTTGTGGACATGATCCGCGACGGCCGCCTCATCGGCAGCGGCATGCAGCAGCCCTACCTCATGGGTGTGCGCTCCTTTGAGGTCATGATTGATCACTT
>CBDTYX010000003.1:0-30775 GCA_965364745.1 uncultured Desulfovibrionaceae bacterium
GCGACACTATCTATTATTATCTGACGCACAAAGATAAGGACTTTCTCGGCAACACGGCCAACGCCGAGGCTCTGAAGCGTGATATTCTGGCAGTGGTCAACCAATACCTTTCATCAGGCCAGATTGACCAAGTTCTGTTGGAGGACTACGTTATTAAGTAGTGCCGAATACAAAGGGGGCGCTTATGTCTGAAACCAATTTACCCCTTACCATAGCGCCGATGGGTCATGTGGAGCGCCTGACCCATGAAGCTCAAACGCACCCTGAACTCCAACAGGCGGCGGCGCAGCAGGCGGCGGCCGAATCTTTGCGTCATGACCGCTCGCAGGTGCAAAAAACCACCAAGAGCGAAGGCGGTAAAATTAACCCAGACGCGGAAAATAAAAAGAAGGACCCTGACCACGATTCCTCCCCGCGGCAAGAAGCCCAGGGCGAAGGGCATGAAGAAATGCACAAGGGCAATCCCTGGTCCGGCAACCTTCTGGATGTAAAAATTTAAGGCGACGGCATAACTTTTAATCTTCGAGGCGGTTTCGGCATGCCGCGCCGCCGGCTCAAACTTATGCAGATATCTTTTTGGCTGTTAATTCTTGCAAGTCTGACTGAAGTACTCCTGTTCATCGGCCTGGTTGTATTTTTTGTGCGCCTGCGCCGCTCCGAAGCCCTGCTGAACACCCTGCAGGCCAATCAGGAGCAGCTCCTGGCCCGCCTGCACCTCAACGCCGAGCTGGAACAGGAACTTATGGACTCCTTTGCCCAGCGCCAGGCTGAACTGCAAGCTCTTGACCATAAACTTGAAGAACGCGTTCTCTCCCTGAAAACCCTGCTCATGGAAGCCGACGGGGTCAATCGCTCCCCGCAGCTTTTGCGCGAAATCATCGTGGCCGGCAGCCGCTCCGGAAAATCCCTGCAAGACCTCGCCCGCAGCACCAACCTGTCCATTGATGAAATTCGCCTGATTTTGAGCAAAAACAGCTAAACCGCTCGAGAGGGGAAAGCGTAAGGGGATAATCCCCTTACGCTTTCCCCTCTCCAGACCTCTCCCCCTCCTAAAGCCTTATTGAAAATTGCTCGTAAACGTTCAAACTTTGCGGCTTGGTCGCGCACTTTTCACCAGCAGTCGCTATGGAGGATTGAAGCGGTCTACCTGAAACATACTTTTTACTGCCCACGCAGCGCGACCGGCCGCCTTCCAGGTGGCCATGGGTTTTCATACCCCAATAAGGGCTAAGGAAAGGGCGGGGTCCGGGGAGGGAAAGTCTCAAAGGGGCTGGCCTCTTGTGGTTTTCCCTCCCGGCGCGTTCACGTTTCCTTACCCCCTGCGGGGTTCGGGCGCGGCGCCGCGCATGGCGGTGTCGGCCAGGATGATTTTAGCTTGGTTTATATCTGATTTGATCTGAGCAATGAGGGTGTCTGCGGAAGAAAATCTGGTCATGCCGCGCAGGCGTTCCACAAAAAGCAGGCTGAGGCTCTGGCCGTAAATGTCATCGGAAAAATTCAGGATGTGGGCCTCAATGCTCACCTCGGCATCGTTAAAGGTGGGATTGGCGCCGATGCTGACCACTGCCGGGTAATACAATCCGCCGAGTTTGACCCAGGCCGCGTATACGCCGTCAGGAGGCACGAGATCCGGATCGGGTTGAAGATTTGCGGTGGGAAAACCCAAAGTCCGGCCGCGCTGCCGGCCGTGAATGACCATCCCGTCAACGGAGTGGAAGCGCCCCAGAAGTTGAGCGGCTTCAACCATGTTTCCGGCCTGCAAAAGAGTGCGGATGAGGCCGGAGCTTACGGTTTTCTGTTCAGCACGCAAGCGGGGCACTGCGGTTACGGTAAACCCCCCGCCTTCTCCGGCCAAATTTTGCCCCACAGCTCGCAGCAGCGCGTAATCACCGCGTTTATCTTTGCCGAAAGAGGCATTTTCGCCGATGACCACGGCCCTGGCCTGCAAGCGTTTAACCAAAACCTCCCGCACAAAGGCGTCGGCCTCCATGGCCGCCAGCTCTTGGGTAAAGGACAAAACAAGAGCGTGGGCAACGCCGGTTTCAGCGAGCAAGGCCATTTTTTTAGCCTGGCTGGTAATCTGTGGGGTATCAGCCGGGTGGCCGAAAAAATGGCGCGGGTGAGGGAAAAACGTCAGAACTACGGGCACAAGATTGCGTTTGTCGGCCACACCCAAAAGCTCGTTGAGCAAGCGCCGGTGCCCGATGTGTACGCCGTCGAAGTTGCCCACAGCCACAGCCACGCCTCGGGCGGCAAATTCCGGAGGCAATGCGGAGAGATCATGGAGAATGTTCATAGGCACTTTGTTCATACGAAAAGCCGTGGCGGAGCGCAAGGCAAAATCCATCCGCCTTTGCTGCCGGATAATCTCTGCCGTCCTGCGCTCCCTCTTGGTCTTTGCTCTCAGCTCCCTGCCCGCTCGTCATAAAAAGCTCCAAGTCCGCCGGGGCCCCACTCAGCTTCAAAGAACCCTTGCTGTAAAGGTTCATGTTCAATGCGTTGCTGCGTTCAACGCCCTTAAAATCACGCTATTCACTTTCCAGATTAATGCTTTATCTAATTAGGGTATAATGGAGAAAAGTGCCGTTGTCTTTTAACGTTTTAAGGGAAAAATTTTGAAAATATCGCAGCCTGTCTGAAAAATAGTTTTTGCGAAAAGGAGGCTTACCATGAATCGGCGTATTTCCGTCCTCTTTGGCTGGCCCATTTCGTATTTTTTATATTCGCCTTGCCGAATATTACGCTCGCCATTACAGTTGTCTACCCCGGCGCTTCCTTGGGGCCGGGGCCGGATATGTTCGGCCGACTGGGCTCTCTTTTTCCAGGCAACGGCATCAATGTAAGCGGCAACACGGTTATTGTGAACAGCGGCGTAGTACCCGGCAGCGTTTATGGGGGCATGACCAGCGACTCGCAAAATGTTTTCGACAACCAGGTGCTGATCAGAGACGGCGTCGCCGGCTCCGGGGTTTATGTCATATCGGGGCTTTCCCTTCCCGGCATTGCGGCGGACACTGTTGACGGCAGAACTATCTCCGGCGGCGGCCCCATTGCTGTCGGCGGTCTGCCCGGCAACTCCGCCGTTGGTTCGAGCGTATACGGCGGGGCTTCCAATGGCGGGGAGGTCTTCAACAACACGGTAACCATCACCGGCGGCACTATCAACATGGATGTCACGGGCGGCTTCGTCCCTCTCGGCCTTGGCGCGGCGAGGGCCAACCGGGTCGAAATAAGCGCCGGAAACGTTCTTGGCCGGGTTACCGGCGGCAGCAGCCGTAGCGGCGGCGCCTATGACAACATAGCAATTGTCTTCGGCGGGGATATCGGCAGCGACGTTTACGGCGGCGCGGCCCTTATCAGCGGCGACGCTTCGGGCAACAGCATCCTGGTCACCGGCGGACATATGCATGGCCTGGTCGGCGGCTACAGCGCCGCCGGAAACGCCATAAGCAACCAGGTGTCTCTTTCCGGCTTGACCGATCCCGACACAATTTCTTCCTCCTCGCTCTATGGCGGTTACAGCGGCGGCAGTTTAGCTTTGGGCAACACCGTCACCATTCTGGATTCGCCCGGCTTAAAAATCGCCACTTTGGCCGGCGGACGCGCAAATGGCGATGCTACGGGCAACAGCCTGACCATTATCAATTCCCCCCTCTACACCGGCAATATGTTCGGCGGCATCGCAGACAACGGCGCGGCCGTGAACAACACCGTCGCCATTCTGGATTCGCCCGGCTTAAAAACCTCGGCCCTTGCCGGCGGGAGCTCAAATCACGGTTCGGCCATAGGCAATCGGACGATTATAAACAATTCATCCCTGGACGGCGGCAATATTTTCGGGGGCATCGCGGGAGGCGGCAGCAACGCGGCGGGCAACAGCGTCAACATTTCAAACTCGCCCAATCTTGCCGGTAACGATATTTATGGTGGCCGCGCATCCACCGGCGATGCCAACGGCAACAGCATCAATATCACCAACTCGCCAGGATTCAACGCCCACGGCATCGTCGGCGGCATGACCTTTTTCGGATCCACAGCCGCAAATAATCTGGTAACCATCGCCGACTCGCCCAATTTCACCGTGACCAGCGCCATTTACGGCGGATTCAGCAACTTTGCCACATACAAAAACGGCAACACGCTGAATCTCTTTGATTCAGGCGGCGTAGCCGGTGAAATCAACGGATTCCAAAACTATAACCTTCATTTGCCGAGCACCCTGGGCGACGGCCAGACCCTGGTGGCCATCACCGGCGCAACTCCCGCCGACATGTCCGGAACCAATGTAGCCATTACCGGGGTGGCGGGCGGCGGAAAGATTCTGACGCCCGGCGACAGCGTGATTCTCATCGGCAAGGCCGCGGGGCTAACGGACTTCCAGGCAAAAAACGTGCCCAAGGGCATCGCGCTCCTGTATGATTTCGATGTCTCCACTGCTGACGGCTCCCTGCGCGCTACGCTGCAAAAGGTGCAAAAGAACCCCGCCTCCGACGTTATTCCCAGCGGATCCGGCGCCGGGCTGATTATTATAAACCACTACGCGGAACTCATCGACGGCTTGGCCGCGGCCAGACTTCTTCAGCCGGAAGAGCGGCGCAAAGGTCCGTCTGTCTATGTGCGCACTACGGGCGGCACATACAGATATGAGGCCGGTTCCAGTGTGGATGTGAACGGCATGTCCTTTCTGGCCGGAGTTGATTGGAGCCTCGACAGCCTGACCTTGGGAGCATTTTTTGAAACCGGGTTCGGCAGTTACAGTTCCAAATATCATTTTGACCGTCTGCCCACAGTCAAGGGCGATGGGGACATCAATTACTATGGCGGCGGAATTTTAGGTTTTTTAAACCTCCCGAGCGATTTTTATCTGGAGGCCTCCGTGCGCGCGGGTATCGTCAACACAGATTTCAACAGCGACAACATGCACTTCATAAACCGAGACATAAACTATGACCTGTCCAGCCCCTATTACGGCGCGCACGCCGGTGTGGGCCGGCTGTCGCAATTGAGCGGCGCGGCCTCTCTGGATATTTATACAAAATATCTATGGGTGCGCCAAACCGGAGATGATGCGGAAATACTGGGCGATCACGTGGAATTCAGCGCCAGCGATTCCCAGCGTTGGCGCACCGGCGCTCGTCTGTCATATACAGCCTTTGAAGGCTTCACCCCTTATATCGGTGTAGCCTTTGACTATGAATTCGACGGGAAAGTTGAAGCCGAAATTGGAGGACAGGTCGTGCCCGCACACTCGCTTAAAGGCGGAACCGGCATAGGCGAGCTCGGCTTGACCTATAAGTTGGACGACTTTTACCTGGATTTGACGGTCAAGGGACTGGCGGGCGAGCGTGAAGGAGTGCTCGGCGCTTTTATGGTCGGCTATGATTTTTAAACGCCATTAAGGCGATGGTGAACACCGCCGGTGCATGGCTGCGATTCCGTTGCTGTCTTTCCCTAAAAACAAAAATATCCAAAAAAGATCCTGAAACTTTTTTTCAAAAAATACTTGCCAAGCAGCCCTTAATCAGGATATATGCCCCTTCACGCCGAAGTGGTGGAATTGGTAGACACGCTAGGTTCAGGGTCTAGTGGGGGTTCCCCCGTGGGAGTTCGAGTCTCCCCTTCGGCACCATATTTTAGTCCGATAAGGACCAGGAAAACCCGGTAATGCTGGAAAAACAGCAGGCCGGGTTTTTACTTGAGGTCCGCCGATAAGACGATAAGATATATCGACACCCAACGCTTTTGCCGACATATTTGCCGCTTCGCGAACCGGTCTTATCAGACAGACCAGGCGGCCGGTCGTTTTTCCAGCCAGACCATTTCGTCAAGCGCCATACGCGCGGTTTCGTGTCTGCTCGCGCTTTGCACGGGCCCATCGGCATAGCCCCGAGCCAGGATATTCACCGGCGCCACATTCGCCGGCAGATTGAACTCTGCGCGAACAACGACCGGATCAAACCGGGTAATCCAGCAAGGCCCGCCGCCCTGCTCCCAGACGGCCGGCATCATTTGAGTCGTGGCAATGCTGACGTCTATTTCAGCCATATTATGTCCGTCTTGCGGGGGCACCCGGGCCTGGTCCATCAGCCCGCAAACAACCACGGCCAGGGGCGCGCCGTGTGCGTTGCCGGCATTGTTGAGCTTGGCAAGGCCTTCTTGGGAGCGAATAATCAAAAACCGTTGGGATCGTTTATTCAAAACGGTGGGCGCCACCCTTCCGGCTTCAAGAATATAATTCAATTTGTTTTCTTCAACACTTTTTGCAAGATACTTTCGCACCGAGCAGCGTTCCCTGGTTAATTGCAGAAAGTTCAGTGCGGCTCCTTAAAATCCCGGGCAAAGTTTTTTACGGGCCGGGCTGAGCAACATCGTAGATGCGCACTTCGGGAGCGACGTCCAGATACGGAGCCAGGCCGTTCACTACATCCTGTGCAAACAGGCTGCTTTTAAGGTAGCCGGTTGCTTCGGCCGCACTGGCGAAACCGTGCAGCACCTGCACATCTTCATCACGAACGAGCAGTTCCTTGGATCTGGCCCCTTGATCTGCTTCAGGAAGAGTTCCTTGGGCTTGTTGTGCACTCCGGCGGCGGCGCGATTGGTATTGGACACCTTTAAGGTAATTTCAAAGCTAAGCCATGGTTTTTCTCCTTATGAGGCTAAGTGATTTCCAGCAAAACAGCTGCTGCGTAAGCAATATGCATCTTCGCACTTCCGGAGAAATTGTCTTTTCACGTCTTATTTATTCGCAACAGCTATAAATATATTTATGTCCGTGCCTTTACTGAGGATATGCGCTGCCGTGCAGATTTGTGATCCCTTTGCTTATTTTCCAAATCGTATTTATAATTTAATATAACAGCAGGGACTATAGAATAATTAGCCCCTTCTGTTGGACGGGCTTGCACAGCCTGCTCTCGGATGCTTTGAAGCAAACGCGCCCGTTGCAAAACAAAATTTTGTCGGGGTAAAACCCGTTTGCCCGGCAAGGCAAGAATCTCATCAGGTTGTCGTTCGTAAAAAGGTTTCCGGCGTAAGCCTTTACCCATAAGGAGAGATTATGGATGACGCCCTCGTTGCCAAAAAGAAAAAACTTCTCAGTTTCCCGTCAGCCTTCACCATTCTGTTTTTCATCATGATTCTGGCCATTGCCGCCACTTGGATCGTGCCGGCCGGAGCTTATTCCAAATTAAGCTACAACGCGGAAAAACATGTGCTTGAAGTGGTGGACCCGCACGGACAACTGTCCACCCTCCCGGCCACGCAAGATTCCCTGGATAAAATAAAAATCCACATCCAAATTGAAGAATTCACCGAAGGCAAGATAAACAAGCCCATTGCCGTGCCCGGCACCTATGAACGCCTGGAGCAGTCGCCCAAAAAATTGAGCGACCTGACCATCAGCATGGTGGACGGGATTATTGAAGGCGCCAACATCATGGTCTTTATCTTCATTTTGGGCGGCTTTATCGGGGTGGTCAACAAAACCGGCGCATTCAACTCCGGCCTGCTGGCCTTATCCCGCAAAACCAAAGGCAAGGAGTTTTTGCTGGTCTTTCTGGTGGTGGTGCTCATGGTCCTGGGCGGCACTACCTGCGGCCTGGAAGAAGAAGCCGTGGCTTTTTACCCCATACTCGTTCCGGTCTTTCTGGCGTTGGGTTACGACTCAATCGTCTGTGTGGGCGCTATTTTCCTGGCCGCGTCCATGGGCACGACTTTTTCGACCATCAACCCCTTTTCTGTGGTCATCGCTTCCAGCGCGGCGGGCATTCCCTTTACCGAAGGCATCGGCTTCCGCACCTTCGGCTGCATTGTGGGCACAGCCGCGGTGGTCTCCTATCTGTACTGGTATTGCAAAAAAGTTAAGGCCGATCCCACTTTCTCCTACACCTATGATGATCATGAAGACTTTCAGAAAAGATTTCCGGTGAACATCGACCCCGCGACCATCGGCCCCATGGGGGTGCGAAAAATCCTGGTCCTGACCCTTTTCGCGGCGGCCTTTCCGGTCATGATCTGGGGAGTTTATGTGGGCGGCTGGTGGTTCCCGCAAATGGCGGCTTCATTTCTGGCCATTGCCATTGTGGTTATGTTCATTTGCGGGCTCAGCGAGCATGAATCCACGGAAGCCTTTGTCCACGGCGCATCCGGCCTGGTCGGCGTTTCCCTGATTATCGGCCTGGCCAGAGGCGTCAATATGATCATGGAAGAAGGCATGATTTCCGACACCGTGCTCCATTTTGCTTCAAACGCCGTGGCCGGCATGGAAGGCAGCTTGTTTGTGGTGGCTCTGCTTATCGTTTTCTTCCTGCTCGGCTTTATCGTGCCCTCCTCTTCCGGCCTGGCTGTGTTGGCCATGCCCATTATGGCGCCCCTGGCGGACACGGTCGAACTCCCGCGCTATCTGGTGGTTTCCGCCTACAACTGGGGCCAGTACGCCATGTTGTATCTGGCGCCCACGGGCCTGGTGCTGGCCACGTTGCAGATGCTGGGCATGAACTACAACCACTGGCTTAAATTCGTGCTGCCCATGGTCGGCTTCCTGTTGGCGTTCGCCAGCATCTTGCTGGTGGTGCAAGTTTGGCTGGCTTAAGTTGCTCGCCGGCTAAACAATAAGCTTCCTTTGAGCCAGAAGGCGGCCATTATCCAGGAAGGCCCGGAGGCGCGCCGATAGGCGCCCCGGGCATGCTCCTTGCCGCCAAAGCAGGAGCTTTAAGGCAGGATTCTCTTTACTGCTGCGCCGGAGTTTAACTCTCCTCCCTGGCCCTGACTTTGAGGCGACGGCACAGACTTGGTTGGTGTAAGTTTATTGCGGCTGCTGATTAAAAATCCAAAAGCAAGGGGGCAAAAACCAAACCCGCATTGACTTGCCGGGCCTTTTCAAGTAGGTAGGCTACACTGAAAACTTTTTAAGCTGCCCAGCGGGCTTCAGCTGCTGTTTACCGTTGCCCGCCCGCGTAGGTGTTGCGCCCTTGCTTGAAAACCACCGCCTAAAAACCGATGACGGTTTTAAATACATAAACCGCCGCTATGCCATGGCCTTGCTGGCCACGGCTTCTCTTTTGCTCATCAGCCAGATTATCATTCAGCTGACTATCATCAATATGAAAGACGACGCCAGGGTCGTCAATATTTCCGGCCGGCAGCGCATGCTCAGCCAGAAAATAACCAAGTGCTCCCTAGGCATCCTTTTGGCCGACACCGGGGAAAACCGTACCGCTTTTATCGTTGAGCTTTCAAAAGCCAAAGAATTGTGGCAGCAGTCGCATGAGGCCCTACGCTACGGCAGCAAGGAAATGCATCTGCCGGGCGATAACAGCGCCGAGGTAAACGCCCTTTATGAAAAAATGGAACCCCACTATCAGGCGATCATCTCCTCGGTGGACTACATCTTAAATATTGCGGAGCTCGGTCAGGGCCAGAGCGCGCTTCTGGATTACGTTCTAAAAATCCGCGCCAATGAAACCGAATTTCTAAAATATATGGATAACATCGTTTTCCAATACGATCACGAATCCAACACCAAACTCTTCCACTTACAGGTGCTTGAATGCACAATCCTAGGCATCGCCCTGCTCGTTCTGGCCTTTGAGTGGCGCATTGTCTTCAAGCCGGCGCAACGGGAAATCAAAGCCGGTTTTGATGTTATGAAAAAAAATGAGGAATACCTTAACCAGCTGTTTGAAACCGTGCCCACGGTAACCATCCTCTTTGACGCGGCCACCCTGAAAGTGGTCAAGTTCAACGCCATGGCCGTGCAGGTTATGGAGGACTGGCTCGGACTCTGCCTGAATGAAGAAACCACCTTTGCCGAAATTATGCGCGGGGTGGATTGCGAGGCCAACCTCAGCGGCCGCTTGCTGGAAAAAATCGCTGCGGAAAAAGAATTCTCCAACCTGGAAGTGGGCATCGCCGAAGATAAAATCGTGCTCATGTCCGCCAAAACAATCATCTCCGGTGAGCGAAAGCTGTACCTCATAGGCCTGTCGGACATCACCACGCTAAAGCAGGTGGCCACTTTCGACAGCATGACTTCCATGCTTAACCGCCGCGCCGGCCTTGAACTTTTAAATTATCTTTTTGAGGAATGCTCCAAAAACAAGACTAAACTGGCCCTGTGCTTTATTGACATTGACCGTTTAAAATTCGTCAACGACATGTACGGACACCAGGAGGGCGACTGGTATATTAAAAACGTGGCCCGAACCATAAATGCGACCATGGGCGAGCAATACAAGGGCATTCGCTATGGCGGCGATGAAATAATCATCATTACCGAAAACCCGTCTCTTACGGAGTTTGAGCAAAAAATACAGGAAATCGGTCAAACTCTGCACCGCATCGGGCATGATCACTTCAAACCATACAAAATGAGCATCAGCCACGGCTTTGCCGTGTACCCCAATGCCGTCGCCAGATACGCCACCGACCTTATTGAAGAGGCGGACATGAATATGTATGAGCACAAAAAAGCCAAAAAAGCCGCTCGCCCCACGGAAGGAACGTGCTGAGACCTTTTCCGGATCTGTAAAGACTTACGCGAATAACTTCGCGCAACGCCTCATTCCCGCTTTTTTTCTTCAGTCTTCTTAAATTTGGGCAGCAGATGCTTGTCCCGCTGGCTGATCATGACGCCCAAAAGGATGACCGCGCAACAGATGAGTTGCAGCAAAGAGAGCCGCTCGCCCATGATCAGCATGCTCAAGGCGATGGTGAACACCGGCACCATATTAACAAATGAAGTCAGCCGGGAAAGGGGCATTTTCGGAATGCAGCTGTTAAACAACGCATATACGCCGAAGGTGGTGACCACCCCGGACATGACCATCAAAAAAGTGGGCTTAAGCGGCCACTCCGCGGGCCACTGCGTGGGCGAAAAATAAATGACCGGCAAAATGAAGATGGAACCTACCGCGGCCTGGACCACAGCGGAAAACATGATGGGATACGGCATGGAAAAACGGCGCAAGGAAATCATGTACCCGGCCGAGCACACGCAAGCCACCACCAGCAGGCTGTTGCCCAGCACCGGATTGGGCGCGTAGGCGCTGGCCGTGGCTGTTGAATTGAGCACCGCAATGGCAATAACCACGACTACAAAACCGGGCAAGGCATACCGGCCCGGCTTTTCCCTGATGGTCAGCCAGGCCAGCAACGTAACAATAACCGGCACGCATGAAGCCACCACCGCGGCCTGGGATACAGTGGTATATTTCATGCCGAAGCTGGTGAACACCAGATACAGGCAAGGTTCGCAAAAAGCGGCGAACAAATACACGCACCAATGCTTGGGCTTAACCTGCCGCGCAATGCGCAGCAGCCATTTGTTGAAGACCACACAGTATACGCACAGGCCGAAAAACATACGGCCCCAGGCGGCAATAAGCGGATCGAAGTGCAGAAGCACTTCTTTATAAATCAGATACCCCACGGCCCAGCATAAAGTCGCTCCAAGGGCCGTAAGATCCGCATGCCAAGGTGTGTCCAGCCAACCTTTTTTCGCGGCCGGTTCAAATTCCGTACTCATTGCCGACATCCTTTTGCGGCCGGCGAGAAGGCTGTTCAAAATCTTCATCTGGACCTTCCCGCCGGGTTATTCACCTTTCACATATCCTTATCATTGGTTGGGAAAATAATCCACACAACCGCCTTCCCGATAGATATCCAAAGTATTGCAGTGCAGCATGCCCCCAAACTTGTATACTTTGTCATAAGCTACGGGAATGACCTCAAAACCCAATTTGTTGAGCTGCTCCTGATAAGCTGTTTCCTTGTCGAAGACGCAGATTTCCTTGGGACTTAACGACAACGTGTTCATGCCTATCCAGTTGGGTCCGCGCAAACCCTTGCCGTGATAAGGGGCGGACATGGTCAAGTCCTCTTTCCAATCAAAGGATGGCCGCACAGCCATGACTACTTCCCAGTCATTGCGCTTGAACCAGTCGGCAAAGCCCGGCGTAAGAGGCTCCTTGTCCGGACAAAACATAATCAGGCCGGGCCGCACCGGAATGACCACCACGTCGATATGCCAGGGCCGCCAATAATTGGCCTTGGTGGAGTCGAAGCGTACCGGATGCACGCGCAGGCCCTGCCGGGCGAGATAGCGGGTGACCCAATCCACGCCCGCATGGTTGGACACGCAGGACAGCTGCCAAATAATATCCTTGCCCAGACGCGTGGCGTCGGCGGCGTCCCACAGGGGCTCCGCTTCCGTGAGGTGATATTCGCCTTTGAGCATTTTCTCTTTGCGCTTGGCTTCATCCCAAGTAAAGGCGAAGTCGTAATAATATCCGGGCTCATAGCTGGCCTCGGTCAGGCGCGGCTTGGGCGCGGCCGTCCAAATAAAATCCGGGTCTTCCTTAAACCACTTTTCAAACAGCGGGCGCATGGCCAGGTATTCATAATGACGGGAGCGGCGGGAGCAGGCGGCTTCCATAATTTCATTGCCCACCGGCAAAAATGCGTCCCGGGGGTTATTGACGTTATGCAGGTTTATCTGGGTCCATTCCGGGGTGACCACAGGCCGCTGCTGCTTTACGGCGTCCGGCACACTGACCCTGTCCACCCTGATGCCGCGCTTTTCCATAATTTTCTTGAAGCCTTCCTGCTGCTCCTTGGCCGCGTCCACCATATCTTCCGGAAATTTGCCGTAATAGCCGAGGGGCATGCCTCCGGAAGCGGCGTTATACTGCCAATCCGGCCCGGGTGCGGTCAGGGCGCTTCCGGTAGGGTCGCCAAGCACCACATACTTCAAAGGATCCCATTCGTTCCAACTGTTGACGATCTTGGCCATAGACTTGTCCTCTCCTTTTGTCGATTTGTTTATTGGTTAAAAATAAGATTAGGCAGATACAGCGCCAGTTGCGGAAAACTCATAACAATGACCAGGGCGATGAGCTGCAGGCATAAAAACGGAATAATGGCAGTGTAGATATGCTTGATGGTCACCCCGGGCGGGGCCACAGCCTTCATGAAAAAGAGATTGAGCCCATAGGGCGGCGTAAGGTAGGCCATTTGCATATTCAAAACATACAAAATGCCGAACCAGACCGGATCAAAGCCCAGGGCTTTGATAATGGGCAGATAAATAGGCATGCACAGAAACAGAATGGCGATGTCATCCAGAAACATGCCCAAGAAAAAGAAACTGATCTGCATAACTATGAGAATCATCAGCGGGGAGACGTCGAGTCCCACCACCAAATTCTTGATCATGGCCGTAGCGCCTAGGGCTGTGTAGGTTTTACTGAAGATAATGGCGCAAATGGTGATGTAGCCGGCAAAACCGGTAATGCGCATGGCATGACGACAGGTTTGATTGAGCACCTTGAGGCTGAACCGTCTGTGCGCCGCGGCCACCACCATGGACAGCCCGGCGCCCAGACCTGCGGCTTCCGTTGGCGAAGCCGCGCCGGTAAAGATGGCGCTGAGCAATATGACGATGAGCAACGTGGGGCAAACCAGAAAACGTAGGGAAATAAACTTTTCCTTCCAGGAAGCGCGTTTGTCCGGAGGTAGGGCCGGCCCATCCTGCGGGCGGAAAAAGCACCGCACCATGATGTACACAATATAGATGCCGGCCAGCATGAAGCCGGGGAGGATGCCCCCGGCAAAGAGCTTGCCCACGGACACGTCGCCTAAAAAACCGAACATGATCATCATCAGGCTGGGCGGGATAAGAAAACCCAAAGCCCCGCCGGACATGACCGTGCCCATAGCCAGCTTTTTGTCGTAGCCTCGCGCGATCATGGCCGGCACCACCAGCACGCCCAAAGACAATACCGTGGGCCCGCTGATCCCGATCATGGCCGCGATAATGGCGCAGATGACCACCGTGCCCGCGCCGAGAGCGCCGTTGACGCCGCCTGCCCATTTGTAAATGGTGTCGAACATATCGCTGGCCACCCCGGAATAATGAAACATAAACCCCATGAAAATAAACAGGGGCACGGCCGTAAGCACAATGCTTGAGGACACGCCCATGAGCGAAAAATACACCACGTTCAAAGCGCGGGTGTTCCAAAGAATAATGGTGGCGAGCACCCCTACTGTTCCCAGGCAAAAAGTGATGGGCAGCCCCAGAAGCATAAGCACAAGCATGGAGGCGAACATGATCATGGTAATTTCAACAGGCGTCATAGCGCTTCTCCTTCGCTGTCGGAGTCGGGCAAAAGCGCCTCTCCGGTAAAGGCATGCCAGTAATTTTTGAGCAGCTCCGAGGACATTTGCAAAAGCAGCAGCCAGGTGCCGGCGGCCAAAAAAATCCGCCAATGATACAGGGGTTGGCTTAAGATGGTGTTGGCCAGCTCTTTGGTCTGCCAGGACTGAATAGCGTACTTGGAAGCCTGCCAGGCCAGCACAATGCAAAAAGACATGGACAGCGTGTAGGTGACGCTGTTGACTATGGCTTTGGTGCGCGGTTTCCACGTATTATACAAAGCGTCCATGCAGACCTGAGAGCGAGCCAACACTGACGGACCGCCCGACCAGATGATGAACACGCCGAAAAGCATGCCTAAAATATCCATGGCCCAAGTGGTGGGCGCGTTAAAAAACCGCCTGACTACTACTTCATAGCAAACCACCCCGATCATGGGCAAAATCAGATAGCGACCAATGTTTTCCGTCCACCTGCTCATGCCGTCAATAATTTTGACGCATCTGAATAAAACTTGTTTCATAATACACCCACCTGTAAATATGCGCGGCTGTGCGGGGCCGGCGCGGCATTGTAACCGCGCCAGCCTTCCGCTTTAAAAATGTTCAAACTCCTGCTGCGGGCGATCGGCTTGTAAAACTGCCGCCTGTGCCGAATTTTCGCATCTTTTTCCTGTTTAAGGTCACTATTGCTCCTCCAGACGCGGTTATTGGTTAAAAATGAGGTTAGGCAAAAACAGAGCCAGTTGCGGAAAAGCCATGACAATGACCAACGCCAGCATCTGCAAACATAAAAACGGAATAATCGCCGTGTAGATATGTTTGATGGTTACGTCGGGAGGGGCCACAGCCTTCATGAAAAAGAGATTGAGCCCATATGGCGGCGTAAGGTAGGCCATTTGCATGTTCAACACATACAAAATGCCGAACCAGACCGGATCAAAGCCCAAAGCTTTGATAATGGGCAGATAAATGGGCATGCACAAAAACAGAATGGCGATGTCGTCAAGGAACATGCCCAGCACAAAGAAGCTAAGCTGCATGACGATAAGAATTGCAAACGGAGCCACGTCCAGCCCCACTACCAGATTTTTGATCATGGCTGTAGCGCCGAGCGCCGTATAGGTTTTGCTGAAAATAATGGCGCAAATGGTGATGTAGCCGGCAAACCCGGTAATGCGCATGGTGTGGCGACAGGTTTCGCTAAGAGCCTTGAGACTCAACCTTCTGTGCGCCGCGGCCACAAGTATGGACAACCCGGCCCCAAGACCAGCGGCTTCCGTTGGCGAGGCCGTGCCGGTAAAGATGGCGCTGAGCAGAATGGCAATGAGTGCGCCGGGGCAGATCAGATAGCGCAGGGAGACAAATTTTTCCCGCCAGGAGGCGCGTTTCTCTTTAGGCAGAGCCGGTCCGTCCTGCGGGCGGAAAAAACAGCGGATCATGATGTACACAATGTAGATCAGCGCGAGCATGACGCCGGGAATAACCCCGCCGGCAAAGAGTTTGCCCACGGACACATCGCACAAAAAGCCGTACATGATCATCATCAAGCTGGGCGGGATGAGAAAACCCAGGGCCCCGCCGGACATAACCGTACCCAGGGCCAGTTTTTTGTCGTAGCCGCGCTCGATCATGGCCGGCACCACCAGCACGCCCAAAGACATGACTGTGGGGCCGCTGATGCCGATCATGGCCGCGATGATGGCGCAGATGATTACCGTGCCCGCGGCCAGCGCGCCGTTAACCGCCCCGGCCCACTTGTAGATGGTGTCAAACATGTCGCTGGCTATGCCGGAGTAGTGAAACATGAACCCCATAAAAATAAATAAAGGCACAGCTGTGAGCACAATACTGGAAGACACGCCCATGAGCGAAAAATAAACCACATTCAGGGCGCGGGTATTCCAGAGCATGATGGTGGCAAGCACCCCGACCGTGCCCAGACAAAAGGTGATGGGCAGGCCCATAAGCATAAGGATGAGCATGGACGCGAACATGATCAGGGTGATTTCAACCGGCGTCATAGCTCCACCCCCTTGCTCGCGGCCTCGGGCAAAAGCGCCTCTCCGGTAAAGGCGTGCCAGTAGTTTTTAAGCAGTTCGGACGAAACTTGCAAAAATAGCAGCCAGGTGCCGGCGGCCAGAAAAACCCGCCAGTGATACAAGGGCTGGCTTAAAATGGTGTTGGCCAGCTCTTTGGTCTGCCACGACTGAATGGCGTATTTGCTGGCCTGCCAGGCCAGCACAATGCAAAAAGACATGGACAGCGTGTAGGTGACGCTGTTGACTATGGCTTTGATGCGCGGTTTCCACATGTTATACAAAGCGTCCATGCAGACCTGAGACCGAGCCAGCACTGACGGACCGCCCGACCAGATGATGAACACGCCGAAAAGCATGCCCAAAATATCCATGGCCCAAGTGGTGGGTGCGTTAAAAAACCGCCTGACCACTACTTCATAGCAAACCACGCCAATCATGGGCAGAATCAGATAGCGGCCGATGTGTTCGGTCCATCTGCTCATGCCGTCGATAGTTTTAACGCAGGTAAGGATAAGTCGTTTCATATGGCCCTCGATATCAAGCGCCCACCTCACTCGCATTTACCGTCGCCTCCTCAAGGAAAGCTCCCGGCGTTAAACGGGGGCATGCGCGGATTATTCGGAGCCCGCGCATGCCCCGGGTTTAAGTATCAGCTTATAAACGGCCGCCGGCCTTAGCCACTTCGGTGATAATTTTGATGGCTTCCGCATTTTCCGGACTGCGCGCCGCCTCTTCTTCCCAAATGGCCTGCGAGGCCTTGGTCAGGGCTTTAACATCTTCCGCCGGCAGGGAGGTCACACCCTTGAATGCGGTTTCTTTCACCTTGTCGTAGTTGGCCACGCACATAAGGTAGTAGAACCAGCGCAGCTTCTCCGAGGCCAGCTTGAGAACGGCCTGAATATCCGCAGGCATGGAGTCCCACAGCTCCTTGTTGATGATCACGTGATCCACAAAGGGATTGGTGATGGGAGTTTCCACGAGGTAAGGGGCCACTTCCACAAACTTGTTGACCGTATATTCATAGGCCGCGCCATAAATGACGCCGTCAATCTGCCCGGTGGACAAGGCCAGATATAAGTCTTCAGCCGGCAAGCTGACCGTGTTCACGCCCAGGCTTTTGAACACCTTGGCTGCGGGGTTCACGGCGCGGAACTTGATCTTCTGCAGATCAGCCAGGCTGTGGACGGGTTCTTTGGTCAGAATCTGGAAGGGCACCGCCCACATGGAGGTCAGGTAGTGCGCGCCGTGCTTTTCATATTCTTTTTCGATAATTTTCTGCAGACCCAGGTTGTCAAAGATCATCTGGGCTTCCTGGGGCGAGGCCCAGGACATGGGCAGGCCGCCTTCAATGTTGCCGATGGTCAACTCTGTATAGTAGTTGCCGCAGGCATGGCCCATATCCACAGTGCCGGAGCCGACAGCTTTAAGCGTATCCGTGGTGGACACCAACTCGCCCACAGCGAAAACCTGGATCTTCACCCGGCCTTGAGTGGCGGTTTCCACGTCCTTAGCGTAAGTTTCCATGTAGCCCATCAGCGACGGCGGATGCATGCACTGCAACTTAAGATTGTAGGTTTCTTCAGCCGCAGCCGGCCAGGCGCACAGCAAAAACAGTCCCAACGCACTCAAAAATGTAACTAGTCTTTTCATAAATCGCCCCTTCGGGTTAAAGTGTCCCCCTCACAAGATCTTGTGAAGAGTTGCCTGATTTCAAACCTAAAATTTGAAAAAGACCCCTGCCGCGCGGGCAAATTTTTACCCGCGATAAAAACCCGCCCTCTCTGCCCTGTCGGCAGGTTGGGATTGTCGACGCAAAAGCATTTTGTTGAAAAGCTGAATGGGATGATTTACAGTGACGACAAAGGAAAAGACGGCTGGCGTCCTTGCGGATTGTCGACAATTTGTGGAGATAAAGCGGTGGTGAGAAAGGGTAAACTGGCAACGCTCTGCGGGCAAAGCCGCTTAGCGCCGGGATGCAAGCAGTCCGCTCACGTCTCATGCCTTTTACCCAGGCAGGTTGAGAAATGTTGAGGCCGGAAATCCACAGTACAATACTGCATGCGCGTACCTCGGAAAGGGGACCCGGAAGAATAATCTTACGGGCACTGTCCCCAGTATATAGTCAGCCTATACAAAAATATACTGCAGGTCAACCGCCGGGGCGGTGGTTAAGCGCTTTCCCGCCTCCCGGCAAAACTTTACTAAAAAAGGCTTAATTTCATGCCCCCCACCCGCAACAGAACCGGCAGCAAAGCTGAAGTTATAGAATTCCTAAGCCGCGGCATCCAGAACGGTGAATTTAAACCCGGCATGCGCATTAAAGAAACCTACGTGGCCGAATGTCTGGGACTTTCGCGCGCTCCGGTTCGCGAAGCCCTGCTGGAGCTCGCTTCCGCCGGGCTTGTCCGGCTTTCGCCCAATAAGGGCGCTCATGTTTTCGCGCCCACAGCCAAACAAATTCTGGACCACTGCACCTTGGCCGGAGTGCTGGAAGGTTTTGCGGTGGCTTCCATCCTGCCCCTGCAAAAAGAAGATTTCCGGCGCATGGAAACTTCCATTAACGTCATGGAGCACATTGTCGCCACCACCAGAGACATGTCCCAACTGGTGGAGGAAGAAATTCATTTTCATTCTTGTTTTCTCAAAGTCCACGACGAATTCCTGTTTGAATTTCTAACCAAATGTTACCGGGTCATTGAGCAGCTTTTGGTCAATTACTGGAAAACCGTGTACACACCTGAAGATTTCCCGCGCCGTCACAGAGAGCTCTACGAAGTGCTGCGCACAGGAGACCCTGTGCTGGTGGAAAAAAAGGTGCGCGAACACATTATTGAAACCGGCATCTTGATGTCCCGCTTTGGCTCGGATATGCCCGGAAACACCCCCGCATCCGACCGCTGACAGGTTAAAATCATCTCCCCGGTCCGGCTACAATCCTGTTAACACGTGCAAAATCGCCGGCAAGCACGTATATGATGTTTTCCATGGCGATTTTGTAGCTTAAGTACAAAGACATTTTTGAGTAAAAGGCCACGTGCGGGGTCAAAATGACGTTATCCCGACCTGTCAAGGGATGCGTGGTCAAGTCCGGACTCTCTGTACTCAACACATCAAGGCCTGCACCGCGCACCAGCCCCTCGTCAAGAGCGCGCACCAGATCAGACTCTTCCACGGCCAGGCCGCGCGCCACATTGACCACAAACGGACGTCTCTCCATCTTCTTAAATTTGGCGTAATCGAGAAAGCCCTTGTTGCTGTCATCCACAGCCATGTGCACTGAAATATAGTCGCTTTTCGCCAATACTTCGTCCAGGCTCAGCAAGGGCACGCCTAAAGACGCGGCCACGTCTTCCGGCAAAAACGGATCATATGCAATGACCTTAAGGCCGAAAGCCTTGGCTCGCACGGCCACAGCCTGGCCGATGCGTCCAAACCCCAGCACTCCCAAAGTCTGGCCTTCCATTCTATCCATATCCGGCGCGGCCTGCCAATCCCATTTGTGCTTCAACTGCGCGTTGTTGTTGAATAAAACCAGCCGCCGTTGCAGGGCGAGCAGCAAAGCCAGAGTATGGTCAGCCACTTCCTGGGTGCAATATTCGCCCAAAGCGCACACGTAGATGCCTTTTTCAGTTGCGGCCGCGCCGTCCACCGAGGTCCAGCCTGTGGCCTCCACGGAAATGACCTTGCAATTAGCGAGGGCGGCGATAATTTCCCCGGTCAGCGGCACATAATCGGTCAGAATGCCGTCATAGGGTCTCAGGTCTTGGATAAGCTGCCGCGCGTCGCCGTTAAAAGTCACCACATCCACAGCGCCCTTATTGCCCAAGGTTTCTTTTTCCACAGCGACAGGCGGATCGGTTTCATAGCTTAATTTGGCAATTTTCATGGCTGCGCCCTTTTGTTATGAATTCAAGCTTCATTATTTTTGACGATCAAGGCGTCGGCGATATAAATGCCTTGCCCTTGTTCGTAGACAAACACAGGATTGAGATCAAGCTCCCGGATGCTGTCCCGCTCTGCGGCAGCAAAATGCGAGATTTGCACCATGCAGTCGGCCAAGGCGTCAAGATCGCACGGCTTGCTGCCCCGATAGCCGCATAAGAGCATGTAAGCCTTAAGGCTTTTGAGCATATCCAAAGCCTCGGTCTTATTCAGAGGCGCCGGATACAGGGCCGTATCCTTAAATACTTCCACAAATACGCCGCCCAGCCCCACCAGAAGCATGGGGCCGAACTGCGGGTCATTATGAATGCCGACGATGACCTCTGCACCCGGCGGCATCATGGGCTGCACCAGTACGCCTCTGATATCGGCGTTCGGGTTGTGAGCCGCGGCGTTGCCCATAATTTGCGTAAAAGCATCCCGTGCCTCCCGCTCGCCTTTAATATTCAGCTTAACGCAGCCGGCATCGGTCTTGTGCAAAATATCGGGGCTTTCTATCTTCATAACCGCAGGAAAACCGCACCGCGCAGCGCAAGCTTCAGCGTCTTCCGCTGTGGCCGCTATTTGCCCTGCAAACACCGGAATGCCTGTGGCCGCCAACAATTTTTTACTCTCATATTCAGACAGGCCGAAGGTATCGCCATTGCCAGCTTTGCGCGGCACCGCAACTTCCAAAGTTTTGCCGTGCGGATTGTAGGCAATGAAATCGCACAAATAGCGTAATGCCTGAAAGGCGTATTTCACCGGCGGCAAAATAGGAATACCGCAGGCCTTGAGCCGGGCCGCATAATCCTTGTTGCGCGTGCTCTCGGTATTGGGCACGGCCACAATGGGTTTTACACAACCGCGTTCGCGCACAATTTCGCAGGCGCGGGTCATAAATTCATTGGCCGGGTCAGTGACGATATCCGGAATATTCATGCCTAAAATAAGCATGTGGATCTGATCCTCAGCCAGGATGGCTTCGTAAGCGGCCACCAGCTTGTCCGTATCATAAGCCATGGTGGCGGTCATATCCAAAGGGTTGCTCACCGTAGCATAATAAGGCAGCAACTCGCGCAAAACAGCTGTGGTGGCCGGAGAAAAATCCGGAAAGGACAGATTGAAGGAAGCGGCCACGTCGGCCATTATACCGGTTTCTCCGCCGGAAATGTTCATGGAGGCCATGTTCACCCCGGCCGGCAGCCGGCCCAGAGTGGCCAAAAGTTCGGACACGGCAATGAGCTCGGCCATGTCGTTGACCCGGATGACCCCGAATTTTTTAAACACCGCGTCATAGGTGCGGTCGGACCCGGCCAGACTGCCGGTGTGCGAACCGGCGGTCTTGCGCCCCTTTTCGCTGCGTCCCACCTTGAGGATGACCACGGGTTTACGCTTTTGCGCGGCTTTTTTCAGGGCGCCTGTAAATTTTTCCACATCCCTGACCCCTTCCAGATACACGCTGACCACTTTGGTGTCCGGGTCATCCACCAAAAAATCAATGTATTCCTCCATGGAGGTTACCGCGCAGTTTCCGGCGGAAATGACATAAGAAAAACACATGGACTGACTATCCATAAGCGAGACGCAAACCTGCCCGCTTTGCGACAATAGACCTATGCCGCCCTTGCGCTCCCTTTGGCCGACCACAAAGGCGAACGCCTGCACATCATCAATATAATTCACGAACCCGCCGCAGTTGGGCCCCATGACATGCATATCCAATTCGCGGCACAGGGCGATGAGCTCTTCTTCATCCCGGCGATCTTCGTCTTTCTGGGTCTCCCGGTAGCCGCTGGCCAGAACCACGGCATTGCGGCAGCCTTTGGCATGGGCTTCACGCAAATTGGCCGGCGCTATTTTTTTGGAGGTGCAGATAATGGCCAGGTCAATGGTGTCCGGCACGGCTTCGATGTTCGGCCAGCATTTGCGGCCGAAGACCTCTTCCCTGGTGGGGTGCACGAAATACACCCGCTCAAGGTTGCCCATAAAATTGAGGATATTGCGGCAGACATCACCGCCGAAGCCGTCGCGGTCGCTGGCCCCTATCACGGCCAGGGACTTGGGTTTCAGCAAAGTTTCCAACCCCATAAAATCCTCCTGCAGTGCATAAACGGATATTATCCCTCCCAATCAGAGTTAAGGAAAGAGAGGGGTACGAGGAGGAAATGGGGCCCCCCGATCAAGTCGGGGGCTGACGCAGGTTCGCGTCAGCTTTCCCTCCCCGGCGGCCGCGCCGTTGTTAAACGCTGTCGTAGCCGTGGCGCAGAGCCAGGCTGTTCAGCTTGTTGAATTTTTCCTTGCCCTTTTCCGTAAAGTAGTTGGTCATGGCTGTTTCGTAAACTTCAAGGCTGAACAGGCCGGTAGTCTTGAGCACGGCGCCGAGCATGGCGATGTTGGCGCCTTTGGAATTGCCGGCTTTGGCGGCCAGGCCTTCGGCGTCCACCTTGACCACTTTTATGTCGTCGCGATAGGCGCGATCGGGACTGACCAGGGGAGCGTTGACGAACAGCCAGCCCCCTGCAGCCACTTTGGGCTCGAACTTGTCGATGGCCGGCTCGTTGAGGGTCAGAAGAATGTCGATTTCCTGCACATAAGGGCTGGCGATTTCCTCATCGCTGAGCTTGACGATGCAGTTAGCGGTGCCGCCGCGCATTTCCGAGCCGTAGGAAGGGTACCAGGTAATGCGGTAATCGCTTTCGAACCCGGCGTAGGCAATGAGAATGCCGGTAGTCAGGATGCCCTGGCCGCCGAATCCGGAGCAGACGATTCGTTTAAGCATGGCTTATCCCCCTTTCCACATATTCGCCCAAGGGAAATTCCTTGATAACCACATCGCGGATGCGCTGGGCGGCGTCCAAAGGCGCAAGTCCCCAGTTTGTGGGACAAGGCGAGAGAATTTCCACCAGAGAAAAACCTTCGTTGTTCATCTGCTTGGCAATGGCCTTGCGGATGTATTTCTTGGTTTTGACCACATTGGCCACGCTGTCCACACTGCCCCGCGCCAGATAGGCAAGGTCGATGCCGCCCAGCACTTTCATGACGTCAAAGGGCTTGCCGGTGGCGGCCGTGTCGCGGCCGGACGGGGAGGACGTGGTTTTTTGCCCGGGCAAAGTGGTTGGGGCCATCTGTCCGCCGGTCATGCCGAACACGCCGTTATTGACCACAATGGCGGTAATATTTTCATTGCGCACGGCGCTCCACATGGTGTGCGAAAGGCCAATGGCATAGGCCGCGCCGTCGCCGAGGTAGGCCAGAACCGGGTTGCTTTTGCGCACCCTTTTTGTGCCGGCCGCGGTAATGATTGGCCGGCCGTGGGCCGCGCCGATATTGTCGAACTCGGTAGCAAACATGAGCAGGGCGCAGCAGGCCACATCCATAACAATAATCGCTTTGTCCGAAAGATTCATTTCCTCAAGGGCTTCGGCAAACAAGCGGCTGACTATTCCGTGACCGCAGCCGGGACAAAACGAGGCCTGCCCGCAAAGCAGATAGTCGGGAGCTTTTAAAACTGACATAAATTTATACCTCCCCGGCCGGCCGAAGCGGCGCGACCTTGCCGTCTAAAATATCTTTGGCCAGGGCCGCCACTTTGTCGCTCTCGGGCACATCGCAGGAAGTGCAGCAGCCGTAAACCGGCAAGCGGCACTGGGCAGCCAGGGCCACGTCGTCCTGCATCTGGCCCATGACGCTCATTTCCACAATGAGCAGGCCCCGGCAATCGGGTCCGATTTCCGCAAAAGCCTTGACCGGGAATGGAACCACGGTCTGCGGCCTGATGAGCCCCAGGCGCAAGCCGTTCTGGCGGGCTATTTTCACCGCTTCTTTGCTCACTCTGGCGCTGATGCCGTAAGCCACAACCACCAGCTCGGCATCGGCCACGCCAATACTTTCCCAGCGCTGCTCGTCAGCGGTGATCCGCGCGTACTTGGCCTTGAGATAGTCCTGATATTCATTGAAACCGCCGGGCATGAAATAGGCGATGTTGGCCACGCTCTTGATCGGATCGCCCGGCTTGTGCCCCCGGAGCGGCCAGTCATAAGTGTCGATGTCGTGTTCGCGCAAAGGCGGCAAAGTGATGCCTTCCATGGTCTGGCCAATGGCCGCATCGGAAAGAATGAGCACCGGGTGGCGGTACTTGTCGGCCAGTTCAAAGGCCAGAACCGTAAAATCCACGGTTTCCTGCACCGAGGCCGGGGTGAGGGTGATGAGCATGGTATCGCCGTGCCCGTTGCCTTTGGTGGCCAGGGAGTAGTCGCCCTGGCTTTGAAAAATCTCACCCAGGCCGTTGCCCAAGCGGGCCACATCGGCAATGACCGCGGGCAAATCAGCGGCCACCAGGTAAGACAGGCCTTCCTGCTTGAGCGAAAAGCCGGGCCCGGATGAGGTGGTCAACACGCGCGCGCCGGCGGCGCTGGCGCCGAGCAGCATATTTATGGCCGCCAACTCATCCTCGGTTTGCACAAACTCGCCGTCCACTTCAGCCATACGCCAGGACAAATATTCCAAAATCTCGGTCTGAGGCGTAATGGGGTAGCCGCTGAAAAAACGGCAGCCGGCCCTGATGGCGGCTTCGGCCAGGGCTTCATTGCCTTTCATAATTACTTTTTCATTCATTTTTGTGCGCCTCCTTCTCTATGCACCGTAATGGCGTAGTCCGGGCACATCAGGTAGCACATGCCGCAAGCCTTGCAGGCCGCTTGGTCAAATGCGACAATGCGGTAACCTTTTTTGTTGGAAATTTCAGCTATGGATATGGCTTTGTGCGGGCAGGCCGCCGCACAGAAATAACAGCCCTTGCAACGCGTTGAGTCATAAACGATTTTGTCCATAAAACACTCCTGTACGGCTTAGTGGCCCTACCACTGCAAAAAGAAAAAAATTGAACCCGCACATTTCTCATTGCCTTTTGCTCTAAAAGGCGGCAGTGGTGAATTGAACAACAGTGGTCCTACCACTTTCTTAATTCATAGCTGCGAATTCGCCTTTTGTAAACATCAAAAATAACGGCCCCCTAAACCGCATATATGAATGTTTTTTGAAGCCCCTCCCCGCCGCAGTCAAAATGCACGCCTCCGGGCGGTCTTGCCGCCTTGACCGGCGGGGCGAGTTGACAACCTGTAAGGGCAAACGCTATTTCGCCTGAGTTCGGTACGGCAAAAGGAGAAAGTTGAAATGAAAAAAAACGCGGGGAAAAAAAGTTACCATGACCTTGTGGAGCAAATACAGCAGAAAATTATGGACAATGAGCTCAAGGTCGGCGACAAGCTGCCCCCCGAGCGCGAGATGAGCGAAATTTACAATATCAGCCGCAACTCGGTGCGTGAAGCCCTGCGCAGCCTGGAAGTGCTAGGATTGGTCGAATGCAGGCACGGCGAAGGCAATTTTATCACCAACCGGCTGGACGGCTGCGTGGTCAATGCCCTTTCGGCTCTGTTCGTGCTCAACAAGGGAAGCATCAAGGATCTTTTGCAGATGCGCCGCTCCATTGAGCTGGGCTCACTACGCAACATCATTGAGCGCAATAGCAAAAAGGACGCGCGGACGTTGCGGGAAATAATCGAAGCATATGAAAACGGGGCCGGGGTTGAGGCTTATCTGGAGCTGGATGAACGGTTTCACAAAACCATTATCAATTTGTCCGGCAACACGCTGTATGGGATTATTTTTGATATGCTCTCCGCCCTGATTCTTCCGGACATGCGGCGGGAGGTGAAAATCTCCGTGGAAGCCGACGCCAATAAAAATTTATATGCCGAGCACCTCGCCCTGCTTAAGGCCATTGAGGATGGAGACCTCAAACGGGCGGATGAAATCCTGACCAGGCACCTGTTGCTTGACTACAAAAATTTTGTGGAGTCGGCGCCGCCCGCCGGCGCGGATTTGCCGTTCCGGCAGAGCCGGGGGCAGATTTAGGCGACCGAGGCCTTGCGCAAGACTTTTACTAAACTAAGGGAAGTAGCCTGCGACTTACCTTGCCGCAGCATTTTACATAGCCGGGCATCTTGCCCGCACCCCTTCCTGACGCCATTGATTTTTACCTGAAAAATTGCTCTACTCAAGTGAATAAAAAATATATCCGCTAACGCCAGGAAAAAGTTATGACCAACCAACTGCCTACCGGCATCAAAGTATTGTTTATCGCGGGATTCGGCCCTATTGTCACAAATCAAAAAGCCGGGGAGCATCTTTATTGCAACCTGTTGCAGCTGCCTTTGGAGAAGATCGACGGCTACGAGGGCTACCTGCACTCCGGCGCCATAAAAGGGGTTAAACATTTTGCCCTGTGGCCCCTGGACAAGGCCGCCCTATCCTGCTTCGGCCGACCCGACTGGCCCGCTGACTTGCCTGTGCCGCAGAGCTGGCTGGAAATGGATGTGGCGGATATTGAAATCGCCACCGTTATTTTGGAGCAGGCCGGATACCGCCTGCTGACCCGGCTGCAAAAAGAACCCTGGGGGCAAACGGTCACCCGTTTCTTAAGTCCTGAAGGCATACTCATGGCTGTAACCCACACCCCGTTTCTGCGGGATGAAGCATAACCCGGCGGCAAGGTTCTTTCATGCCCGGAGATAATCTAACCGCGAAACTATCCGGCGGCCGGAGTTGTTCCACAGCCCAGGCCCTGGCCGTGGCCGCCGAGGCGCTGGCCGAACCGGAGCTGTCGGCCGAGCTGTTTTGCGGTCTTGCGCACGAAAATTCGCTTACCCGCATGCGCGTGGCCTATGCGCTTGCCAAAGGTGGCCGGCATAAGGCCGGATCTGCTTACGCCGTACAAAGACCAATTCATCGAGCGCCTGGCCGCCCCGGACAACAGCCGCCTCTGCCGCGTCTGTCTGTTGCAGACTCTGCATAGATTTGAACTGACGCCCGACGACATTGATTTGCTTAAAGATATGCTGCGCGACTTCATGCACAGCGAAAGCAGCATCGTCAAAACCTTTCCCCTGCAATTGCTGGCGGATTTTGCGGCCGCGGATGAAAGCCTGCGCTCTGAAATCATGCCCTTGCTCTGGAACGCTTTGGAACACGGCACCCCGGCCATGCGGGCCAGGGCCAGAAAGCTGCTGAAGCAATATAAACTGTAAGCGCAGAAATCGAAAGCCTAAGGAATAATCTCAGATGACCATTAGATTCGCCGCGCCCGCCGACAGCCCGGCCCTATTGAAAATATACGGTCAATATATAGAAACACCGGTTACCTTTGAGTATGTCCTGCCCACCGAACAGGAGTTTGCAGACAGGATCGCCGACATCTCGAAGTGTTACCCGTACCTGGTCTGTGCGGAAAATAACGAGATCACGGGCTATGCATACGCTTGCCGGCACCTGGAGCGGGCGGCCTACCAATGGAACGCCGAACTGTCGATTTATCTTGAGCGGTCTTTTACCTCCAGAGGCCTGGGCAAAAAGCTGTGCCGCATCTTAATCGACATTTTGAAGTTGCAGGGTGTCAGAACGGTGTACAGCGGCGTCGTCGCGCCCAACGCCAAAAGCGAGGCGCTGCATAAATCTCTGGGGTTCGAGCCCGCCGGCGTGTATCGCAACATGGGATACAAATGCGGCAAGTGGCACGATGTGATCTGGTTTGCCAAGCAAATTGCCCCGTATGACTCCGACCCGCCGCCCATTACCCCTGTCGATCGTCTTTTGCGGGAGCAAATTCAGAAAATCATCCTGAGTGCTGTGTAGCTTTTGAAAACCCGGTCCGACTTCGGCGCCACAGCTGTCCCGCGCCCGGGCCGCGACCGCTGAAGCTATCCATATCGCATGCCTTTCACCCCTCCTTCCCGGCGGAAAACGCCCTGTGGGGCAGCCCCCCTCCTGCGGGCGGAAGCCGGGCACTACGGACAAGCATTCACAGGAGGCTACCCGGCCTGAAGAAAGTCCCGCAGCACAACCGCCTGGTTGCGCTCTTCATCCTTGGCCCCATACAGCAGAGTCACCTTCTCCCGGCCTGCCAAAAGAGCGCGGAAAACGGCCACGCTTTTCGGCCTGGCCGCGAGTTCGCTCAAGTAGCGGCGCTTAAATTCCAGCCAATCTTGTTCGCGATGAAACCACTTGCGCAGTTCAGAGCTGGGCGCGATATCTTTATGCCACAGATCAAGGCGCGCCTTGTCTTTGATCAGGCCCCTGGGCCACAGACGATCCACCAGAACCCGAAAGCCGTCCTCTTCCGACCAGGTCGCATACACGCGCTTTATGTTGATTTCCATTGCTTGCGCCTCCTGGGCAACCACGCGCGGGCGGCGAAAAATCAACGCTTATTTGACCAAGCGGGAAATGGCCTTAAACGTATCCGTCCCGGCCGCGCCCAAAAGCTCGAAAAGCACGGCCTCACAAGAAGTGAGAAGCGCGCCCTCCTGCATGGCCCGCTTCAGGCCGGTTTCCTTGTCCCGCGCTTTGCGCGAGCCCACGCAGTCTTCCACGACCACGGCTTGAAAACCGGCCGCTTGCAGGCCGATGACGGTCTGCAACACGCAAATATGCGCTTCGGCGCCGCAGATAACCACGTTTTTGCGGCCCAGGGCCTGAATGGCCTCCAAAATATGCGGCTCCTGGCAGGCGCTGAAACTCAGCTTGTCAAGTGTGGGCACGCTCTCGGTCATTTCCCGAATAATGGGCACGGTGTCGCCCAGTCCTTTGGGATACTGGCGGGTAACCAAAAAAGGAATGCGCAGCAGGGTGAGGCCCTCCAGCAATAACCTGGCTCGGCTGAGCACGGCGTCATTGTCGGCAATGACCGGCATAAGGCGTTCCTGAAAATCAACTACCAGGGCCATGGTTTCATGCGCCACAAGCTTCATGGAATTTCTCCTTGCCTGATGAAGTATCCGCAAATTGCGGACAATGTGACTTTATTGTAAACATAATCGTCCGGCAACAAAAACTGTGGCGCTCGCGTAAAGCCGGCCGTCCTGATCCCGCAACTTTTTTGAGGTCAACCGCGTGGCCCCTAAAAAATTCTCCGCCAATTGGTAAAAGCGTTCAATGCCGCGGATGCTGCGAAGCCGGCCGACCTGTAGGCCCCCGACGCGATCAACCATCATGTCCCCAATGAGCCGGTGCGCGGCCGGGAAAACATAAAACGCATGCTTGAGCAAGAATTCGCCGCGGCGCCCATTCTCCTGGGCGCTAAAATCGCCCTGCTGCCCGAACTGACCTTGTGGTCCTCCACTGTGCTTGCGGAGCTTTTCGCAAAGTATGGCATCACCGGTGATCTGCTGCATATCGGACTGCGGAGCGGCAGCGTCCTGACCATATTTTCCGTGCAGCCGGCCATGCCTTCGGCCGCGCTTTGCGGCATAACGGCCTGCGCGGGCCTGCTCATCTTTTTGCTGCTCTACCGCCTGCCGCTGTCCAGAGCTTTGGCGGTCATCGTCAATCTTCTGACTTTCATGGTTGTTTTTTTGCGGCCCTGTTCCTGCTCTTATCGACGACAACGCCATCAGCATCACCATGCTGGTGCCCATGCACAACGAAGAAAAAGTCGTGGCCGGCTCTTTCGAAGCCTTGCGCCGCTGCGAATACCCCCGCGACAAATTTGAAGTCATTGCCGTCAACGACCACTCCTCGGACAAAACCAAAGACATCGTCGATTTTTACATCAAACGCTCCAAAAATGAACCGGGCCAGTGGCCCACGCTGACCGCCCTGCACCGCTATAAGGGCTCAGAAGGGGTGAGGGAGTTTGAGGGGGCGGGGGACCGGCCTCCAGCGGTGCAAGCGAAGCGCAGCACAGCCGTTGGGTGAGCGCGCCGCAAGCGAACCTTATGGATGAGCAGAGATAAGGGGCGCGCTCCCCGGGGTCCCCCGCCCCTCAATAGCCGCGCCCCCACTTGGCGCTGGCCTAAAGGCCTTGCCGGGCGTATACTTAAAGCATGGACGCCTTATTTTTTCCGGACCGGGCCGCGCTGATTGAGCGAGCCCAAGGGCTTTGCCGTGAGCGCGGCGCATCCCTGCTCTTTCTGACCCTGTTCGGGGCCACGCTGTACGGCACGGCCACGCCCGGCAAGTCCGACTTGGACGTGCGCGGCGTGTTTTTGCCTTCCCCGGAATCCTTGAACCTGGGCCGGACGCCGCACAGCCTGCATTTCTCCACCCGCACAGCAGAAGGCAAAAACGCGGCCGAAGATGTGGACATTGACCTTTACTCCCTGCAACACTGGCTGTTAAAGCTTCTGCCCGCCGGCGACATGGCCGCGCTGGATCTTTTGTTCGCGCCGTCTCATGCGGCCTGCACCCTGTATCGCGACCCGCGCCTGGATAAAGTCTTTGCCGCGCCCCTGCGCCTTTTGAATCTGACCGCCCGGGGCTATGCCGAATACGTGTTTAAGCAAACCAAAAAATACGGCATTAAAGGTTCGCGGTCCGGAGCGCTCAAGGCCGTGCGCGCATGGCTACAGAAGCGCCACCCGAACCCCTCGCCGGTTGAGCGGCTGGGCGCCTCTCTGGACGCCCTGGCCGCAGCTTGCGCCGACGCGCGTCACTGCTGCCTGACCGAAGTTAACGGGGAAAAAAGTTTGCAGCTCGGCGGCAAACTGCATGCCGCCTCTACACCCCTAGCGGAATTCATCCGCCGGGTGGAGGCGGAACTGCAGCCTGTGGCCGAACGGCTTGCAGCCGCCGAGCGCAACCAAGGCCTGGACCTCCAGGCT
>CBDTYX010000004.1:0-27016 GCA_965364745.1 uncultured Desulfovibrionaceae bacterium
TTTTCCAGGGCCGCCTTGTCGCGGGTCATAGGAAAGGGCAAAAGCTCGATCACGCTGTCCGGGACAATATGCGCCTCAGCAATGCGCAAGGCCAGAGAATAGTCATTTTTAGGCGACGAAGCCGCAAAGATGCGCCTGACGCCGGAAAGCACGCGCGCCGCTTTAAGGCTAATCAGCTCAGGATCGCCCGGCCCCACGCCTATGCCGTATAAAATTCCGCTCATATTTCATCCTGCCCCGCATACCGGGCAATGTGCTCCAAAGTTGCGTCAACCATAAAAAACTGCGCTCCCTATGCCAAAGCGGCACCTTGCCCTCCACCCTATTCCGCCGGGCCTGCTTTTCACTAAGACCGGCCCTCTGCGGCGCAACCTGGGTATATAATGCAATCCATTCCGATTACAAGCTTTTTTGGTGTTTATAGAATCTTGCGTCCGCCCCGGATAAGCGTACTTTTAGGTTCAAGTTTTTATAAGCGGTTACTTTTTCACATAAAAACCATTGACTATTTTTCCCAAGCCTATAGGCTGGGAATAGACAGTTTTCATTTTTTAATTTTTCTCTTTCAGGTGATTGCTTATGCCTCAAACCAATATTCTGCTGGAAGCCGGCACCAATGAACTGGAAGTCGTTGAATTTTATATTGATGAAGAAGACGACTACCGCGGCAACTATGGCGTTAACGTAGCCAAGGTTCTGGAAATCATTCGTATGGAGCCCATTACAGCCATGCCCAACTCGCACGACCCCTGTGTGCGGGGCGCCTTTAAATACCGCGACGGCCGGGTTGTGCCGCTCATCGATTTAGCGGTTTACCTCAAAAAAAACCGTATGGAAAAAGAAGAGCCCAAAATCATCGTTACGGAATTCAACCACGTGGTCACTGCGTTCCTGGTTTCCGGGGTCAACCGCATTCACCGTTTGAGCTGGCAGGCTGTAGAGCCGCCCGGCGAGTTCTTGCAGCATGTCAGCTCTGCGGCCATTACCGGCGTGGTGCATCTGGAGGGGCGGGTAACCTTTGTGCTGGACATGGAAAAAATTGTGGCCGACCTCAATCCCGATCTGGCCATCACCTATACCGCTCCCAAGCAACTCAGAGAAAATTCCAGGGTCTATAATATCGTGCATGCCGACGACTCGGCCAGCATCCGCACCCTGGTTAAAGACTTGCTGGAAGGGGGCGGCGGATTTAACGTCATGCAGAAAGATAACGGCGGCGACGCCTGGAAGCTGATGCTTGATTTAAAGCGTCAATCCGAAGAAACAAACCGCCCTATCACCGACTTTGTGGACGGAGTAATAACCGACATTGAAATGCCCAGCATGGACGGTCTCAGCCTATGTAAAAACATCAAGGGCGATCCGGTGCTCAAGGTCCTGCCCGTGGCCCTGTTTTCCTCGCTGATTACAGATCGCCTCATTCATAAGGGCGAATCTGTGGGCGCGGACGCGCAGTTCGCCAAGCCGGATCTTTCGAGCTTAAGCTCAAAACTGGTCAACCTGATCGGCAGCAAGTCCTCCGGGGCTTGATTTCGGAATATCCGCGCAAGAAAGATCTGCCTCACCGGCGACGCTTGAACAGTTTTTCCAGATCAGCGCGAGAAAGCACCACCGCTGTGGGGCGGCCGTGCGGGCAATAGCGGGCGGCCGCGTTTTCGGCCCATTGCCGCAAAAGCTCGCGGGCTTCATCGCCGGTAAGCGCGGCTTTGGCTTTTATGGCGGCCTTGCAGGCCATCATCGCCCATAAATCCTCCAGGCCTTCGACCCGGCCGGCCAAGACTTCCTGCAAAAACTCCCGCGCCTCGCCGGCGGAAAGATCCGGCGGCACGCCCTCTATGCGCACTGCAAACTCCTCCGTGCGGCTGAGCTTGAAGCCCAGGGCCGCAAAATGTGTCCACTGCGCTTCCAATTGCTCTATTTCCGAAGAGTGCAGGCTCACGCTCAAAGGCAGCGCCAGAGGGCGGCTTTCCCCGGCCAGACCGCGCTCGCGCAAGCGGGCATACAGCACGGCCTCATGCACGGCGTGCTGGTCCAAGACAAGCAGATTGTCCCGGTTCAAAGCCGCCGCAAGGTAGGTTTCCCCAATCTGGCCCAAATACACAAGCTCCGGTCCGGATGCGACTTCCGCTATGTGCGCCGCCTCCGCCGCGTCACAGGCTTCCCGCGCAAGAGGCGGAAAGCCTCCGACCGACAAAGATTCAGAGTCCGGATCTTCCAGCCCGTATCCGTTGCAGCTTTCCGCCAGGCCTCCGCCGCCGCGCGGTCCGGCAGTCTGAAAATCCTGCTCCGTCAGCAAGTTGCCCCCATTGCTTTTGGTGCCGGCCGCAACCGCCGATCTCCGATCCGAACCTAGAAAAACAAATGTTTCCGGCTCGGGTTCGGGCGCGCTTTTTTTGCCCAAAGGCCAGACGCCGGTTCGGCTGTCCGCGAGGCCCCAAAAACCGGGGCGGCGATATGCTTCCGTCCCGGCAAAGCTTTCCTGCTCAAAGCCGGTTAATCTGTGCGAAAACTGCTCCACTGCCCGCTCCACGCCCTTGAGCACCGCGCCGAATACTGCCCGCTCATCGCGAAAACGCACCTCCGCCTTGGCCGGGTGGACGTTCACATCCACCTCCTCGGGCGGCAAGTCCACAAAAATAACCGCCTGCGGGCATTCTTTGCCCACCAGCCGACCTTTGTAGGCCTGGCGCACGGCGGCCGGCAAAATGCGATCCTGCACCGGCCGGCCGTTCACGTAAAAAAACAGCCGGTCGCTTTTGGGCTGGGCCATGGCAGGGTCGCCCGCCACGCCGCGCACATTTATTCCGTCGCGGGCAAACTGCACCGGCTGCATGGCTTCCACAATATCCGGCGGCCAAATGGCGGCGAGGCGCTGCGTGAGGGTCTGCCCGGCCGAAAAGTTGCAGATTTCCCGGCCTTCGCTGTACAGACGAAAACCGGCATCCAGGTAATTGAGGGCCAGGCGCTCCAGAGTTTCCCGGCAGCGCTTCAGTTCTGTGGTCGGGGTCTTTAAAAATTTCAGCCGGGCCGGAATATTGGCAAACAGCTCGCGCACCTCCACCAACGTGCCCTGGTCCAGAGCCGCGCCGCCCCGCGCGCTGACCTCGCCGAAACGCAATTCAATAAATGCGGCTTCAGGCGTTAAGGCATCTTCCGCGCCTTGTTCCGGAGAAAATACGGAAGTCACCCGTAAAATGCTTACCGAGCCGATGGACGGCAAAGCCTCGCCCCGAAAACCCAAAGTATGAATGGCCATGAGATCGGCCAAGGTACGCAGCTTGCTGGTGGCATGGCTGGACACGGCCAGCTCCAACTCGGCGGCCGGTATGCCCCGGCCGTTGTCGCGCACGGTGAGACCGGCCAGCCCCCCCTGCTCAAGGCTCACGTCGATGCGCGAAGCGCCGGCGTCCAGGCTGTTTTCCACCAACTCTTTGATAATGCCGGCCGGCCGATCCACCACCTCGCCGGCCGCGATCTGATTGCGCAACTCGGCGGGCAGCAGTTTGATAGGAGCGCGCGCGGGCGCGGCGAGAGATCCGGGCAAAGCTTAATCCTTATTCCATTGCGGCCCGTAGGCCTGCTCTATTTTTTCCGCGGCCCTCAGGACCGCGGTCTGCATATCCCGACGAGCCGCCGCGAAACGCTCCGCAATTTCCGCATCGGACAGGGCCAGTATCTGAGCGGCCAGCCAGGCGGCGTTGCGCGCTCCGGCCTTATCCAGGGCCACAGTGGCCACGGGAAAACCGGGCGGCATCTGCACTGTGGACAAAAGCGCGTCCATGCCGCCCAAGGGCGATGCGGCCAGGGGAATGCCGATAACCGGCTTTAACGTGCGCGCGGCCACAGCCCCGGCCAGATGGGCGGCCATGCCCGCCGCGCAGATGAATATCTGCGCTCCCTTCTCCTCCAGGCCGCGCATCAGCTCTTCAGTGCGCTCCGGAGTGCGGTGGGCCGAGGTGACGGTCACAAAGTAAGGAATGTGCAACTGCTCGAGCACTTCCAGGCAGGGGCGAACCAGCTCTTCATCTGACGCGGAACCCATAAACACAGCTATACGGCACATAAATGCATACTCCCGCCGAAAAATTCCGGCCCATGCAGGTTAACGCTTAAGTCCCTTGGCCCCGATGTCCGTGCGGAAATGGCAAGGGTCCATTTTAATCTTGGCCACGGCCTCATAAGCCAGGCGCTGCGCGGAGGCAAGGTCCGGCCCCATGGCCGTGACCCCCAGCACCCGTCCGCCGCTGGACACCAGCTTGCCGTCCTTGATCGCCGTACCGGCCTGAAAGACCCTGACCTTGCCTAAGGCCTCCGCTTCCGCAAGACCGGAAACGGGAATATCCTTCACGTACTCGCCGGGGTAGCCTTGGGCGGCCATAACCACGCACAAGGCGGTATCCGGGTCCAGTTCCATGGTCTTGCCCTTAAGCCCGCTCCGGGTGCAGGCCAGCATAATCTCAGCCAGATCGCCCTTGAGGCGCATGAGCAGGGGCTGGCATTCCGGGTCGCCGAAGCGGGTGTTGTATTCCAGCACTTTTGGTCCGTCCGGGGTCATCATCAGCCCGGCGTATAAAATGCCTCGGAACGGATGGCCGCGCTTTTTCAACTCGCGCAAAACCGGACGGATGGTCAGATCCACAGCCGCAGCCGAGGCGCTGTCGGGCAGGACCGGAGCCGGGGAATAGGCGCCCATGCCGCCGGTATTGGGGCCTTTATCGTTGTCCAGGGCGGGCTTGTGATCCTGGGCCGAGGGCAGGGGCAGCACGTCCTCGCCGTCACAAAAAGCCAGCAGTGAAGCTTCTTCGCCCACCAGGGCTTCTTCTAAAATCACCTTGCTCCCGGCCGCGCCGAATATTTTTTTGCCCATAATCTCATCAAGGGCGGCCAAGGCTTCCGTTTCGGTTTTAGCCACAATCACGCCTTTGCCCGCAGCCAGGCCGTCGGCCTTGACCACAATGGGCGCGCCCTTTTCGCGCACGTAAGCGCGGGCGGCCTCAAGCTCGGTAAACTCGGCGAACGCGGCCGTAGGAATGCCCGCCGCCTGCATGATTTCTTTGGCGAAGGCCTTGCTGCCTTCCAATTGAGCGGCGTATTTTGAAGGCCCGAAGCAGGCAATGCCCGCCGCCTGCATGGCGTCGACAACGCCGAGCACCAGGGGCAGTTCCGGACCGGGCACGACGAGGTCGATTTTCTGCTCCTTGGCAAAAGCGACCAGGCCGGGCAGATCGCTGTCCTTAATCGGCACGTTGCGGCCAAAGTCGCCGCTGCCGCCATTGCCGGGCGCAATAAATATTTCCTTAACCTTAGGGCTTTGCGATAATTTCCAGGCCAGGGCATGTTCACGCCCGCCGCTCCCGATAATAAGTACGCGCACAATCAACCTCCGCGCAAATTAAAATCGCCCGCCGCAACCACAAGGTTGTAAGGGGTGCAAATTTACGTTATGTGAATTTTTGTCCAAGACGACCTTAACGCCATAATGACGTTCGAACCAGGGTCTATGTAAAACAATTTGCCCCGCAAGGGCAACATATATCCGTCTTCGGTCCCGCGGCCGCTGGGCTCGCGGGCTGGAGGCGCCGTTTATTTGAGAGGATGCCATGAGCGCGCGCCGTTTTTTGCCTGATTACAGCCTGGAAACCATTGCCCAAAAACAGCTGAAGGGCTTGCGCTGGACTGTGGGCCATGTGCTGCAGGGCTCGCCCTTTTACCAGGAGCGACTCAAAGCCGCCGGCCTGCGCGACAGCAAAGACATCACTTCCCTGCGCGATTTGACCGACCTGCCGCTGACCACAGCCGGCGACCTTAAAGACGGCTACCCCCTGCCGCTTTTGTCCGTGCCCCAAAATAAAATAGTCTGCGTGCACGCTTCCTCGGGCACCACGGGCAAACGCAAAGTCCTGGCCTACACCCGCAAAGACGTGGACACTTTCAGCCACATGATGGCCCGCTGTTTTGAGCTGGCCGGAGTCACCCCGGAAGACCGCATGCAAATCGCCGTGGGCTACGGCCTGTGGACCGCGGGGGTCGGTTTCCAGCTGGGTTGCGAGCTTTTGGGCAGCATGGCCATCCCCATCGGCGCGGGCAATATTGAAATGCATTTGCAGTTTTTGCAGGATTTCGGCACCACGGTCATGGGCGCCACCGCGTCCATGGCGCTCTTGTTGTCCGAAGAAGTGGAGCGCTACGATCTTTTGGATAAAATCAAGCTCAAGAAAATCATTTTCGGCGCCGAACCGCACAGCGCTAAAATGCGCGAATCGTTTGAGCGCAAACTGGGTCTGGAAGACAGTTTCGATATCGGCGGCATGACCGAGATGTACGGACCCGGCACGGCCCTTGACTGCCCCGAGCACACCGGCCTGCACTACTGGGCCGATCTGTTCATCATTGAAATCCTTGACCCGGACACCCTGCAACCGGTGCCGGAAGGCGAGGTGGGCGAAATGGTGGTCACTTCCCTGTGCAAGGAAGGCGCGCCGCTTTTGCGCTACCGCACCGGCGACCTGACCCGCATGATCCCCGGCGTCTGCCCCTGCGGCCTGACCATGCCCAGGCACGACAAAATTCTGGGCCGCTCCGACGATATGATCATCTTCCGGGGGGTAAACATCTACCCCGGCCAGATTACCGACGTGCTGGCCAAAGTGCCTGAAGCCGGCGGCGAATACCACATTGAGCTCTCCAGAGGTGCTGACGGGCGCGACGCCATGCTCCTTAGCATTGAACGCCACCCCGATGCGCAGGGCGACAACGACGAGGCCCTGGCCGCGCACATTGTAAAGCTTATGCAGCACCAGGTTTTTGTCAGCCCCAAAGTGCACCTGGTCGGCCCCGGCTCCTTGCCGCGTTCCATGGGCAAATCCAAACGCGTTACCGATAAACGTTTTTAAACCGAACGCCGCAAGAGGCGTTGCTTGCAAAATGTCCGATATTCCTGAAGGCTGCCGTAAAATTTCCACCCAGTACCTGGATGAAGGCATGTATGTGCTGGATCTGGGTTTTTCCTGGCTGGACAATCCCTACCTTTACGCTCAGCAGGGCCTTGTCCCCAGCGCCAAAGCGGCCGACGCCATCCGGGCGGAAGGATTTTTGGAAGTTTTTGTGGACCCCGCCCGGTCCAAAACACCCATTCCCGATGACGATTTGAGCAAAATAGCCGAGGGGCACGTAAACTTGAGCGCCCTTAAGCCCAGCGTGGCCCTGGAAGATGAAATGCGCGGGGCCGGCGCCCTGTATGGGGAAGCCTTGGGCTTTGCCCGGGCCGCCCTGGACCGTTGCGCCTGGCAAAAGCCCATGGACATGGGCCGGGTGGAGCCCGTGGTCGCGGGCATGATGGACAGTCTCGCCCGCAACAGCGCGGCCCTCGTCACCTTAAGCAAGCTGCGCGCCTCCAGCGACCACCTGTTCAGCCACTCGGTCAATGTGGCTGTCCTGGCCATGTATTTCGGGCGGTTTCTGGGGCTGCACCCCATTACCTTGAAGCGCCTCGGCCAGGCGGGGCTGCTGCACGATATCGGCATGTCCGAAGTGCCGGAGGGAGTGGTTAAAAACCGGGGCAAGCTCTCGCCCGACGATCTCGCCCTGGTGCGCCGCCACCCCGTCACCGGCCATGATTTTTTGGAGCAGCAGGCCGACGTCTACCCCGAGGTGCTGGAAGGCGCCTTGGAGCACCACGAACGCTTCAACGGAAACGGCTATCCCTTTGGCCTGGCCGGGGATAAAATTTCCGTGGTGAGCCGCATCCTGGCCCTGGCCGACTGCTACGACGCCCTGACCAGCGACCGGCCGCACAGAAAAGCCCTGGCCCCGCACAAGGCTTTGTCCGTTATTTACGGCATGCGCGGCCAGGATTTCGACCCTTCCTTTGTGGAGCGGTTCATTCAGGGGGTGGGCGTATACCCCTTGGGCAGCGCCGTGGAATTGAACACCGGCCAGAGCGGGGTGGTCATTCAGGCCAACCCTGAAAATCCTTTGCGCCCGGTGGTTTCTCTGCTTACCGATCCGCGCGGCTGGCCGGTTCCGCCGCGCACAGTCAACCTGTCCGGCCAAAATGCCTTGCGCATTATCAATTGCAAAGAAAGCGCGACCCTGCGCTCGGCCATCACTGAAGGCCTGAACGTGCCGGCCGAGTGACTTTTCGGTTAATTTTAGAGTATTTCAACATTGATCAGATATCAAAAAAATGCTCTGACGCTGCAAAGCGAAATGCAGCAACGCCAGCGAGATTGCCTTATGGCGGCTTTGCCGGTCGTTAAGCGGCAACCTCAAAGCGAAAATGCATAAGGATAAAAAAACCCGCCTTGAAGGCGGGTTTTTTTATACAGATAAATAAAACTCTAGGGAACCAGCGGCGGCATAGCTATGCCCACATCCATGCGCAGCCCGCACATCAGGTTGGCATTGGCGACGGCCTGCCCGGAAGCGCCCCGGCACAAGTTGTCAATGGCCGCAACCACAATGAGCCGACCCGTGCGCTGATCCACCACCAGCCCCACGTCGCAGAACATAGTGCCCCGCACATTGCGCACATCGGGCAATTCGCCCTTGGGCATCAGGCGCAGCCAGGGGAAGCGCTCATAAGCGGTTTCATACACGCTGAAAACCCGCTCAATGGAAATGCCGTCCCGCAGCGTGGCGTACATGGTGCTCAAAATGCCTCGATTGATGGGCAGAAGGTGAGGGCTGAACGAAACTTTCAGCTCCTTCTTGCTGGAGAAATTGGACAGTTCCTGTTCAATTTCCGGCGTATGTCGGTGCTTGCCCAGGTTATAGGCTTTAAAGTTATCCGTAACCTCGCAGAACAGAGAGCCGACTTTAGCGCCGCGCCCCGCCCCGGTGGTGCCCGATTTAGAGTCAATGATCAGGCCATGCGGCTTAATCAGACGATTTTTCAGGGCCGGATACAAGCCGAGAATGGCGGAGGTGGGGTAACAGCCGGGGTTGGCCACCAGGCGGGCCTTTTTAATCAGGCGCCCGTAAACTTCCGGCAGGCCGTACACAGCCTCCTCCAAAAGGTCGGGGGCGGCATGGTTTACGCCGTACCACTGCTCATAAACCCCCACATCCTTGATTCTAAAGTCAGCGGAAAGGTCAACCACTTTGAGGCCGGCGGCAATAAGCTCCGCAGCCATGACCATGGCCGTGCCGTGCGGCACCGCCAAAAAGACCAGTTCACAAGCTCCGGCCAGATCTTTGGTGTCCGGCTTGGAAATAACCAGATCGCCCAAGGGCGTATTCAGCAAAAAGGGATGTATATCCGCAACTTTTTTATCAGCTTCGCTGCGTGAAGTGACTCTGGTCACAATAAGCTGCGGGTGCAGGCTCAGAAGTCTTAACAGCTCCATGCCGGTATACCCGGTTATGCCGACCAGACCTACTTTAACTCTCTTCATAAATAACTCCTTAGTATGGCGGAGAGACTACTTATCCGCCATAACGTACTTTAAACGCAGTTCGTAGAGCACGCTGTCAATAAGCCGCATTTCATCGGCATCAAGATTTCCGGCGGTTTTGTCTTTAAGCATGCTTAGTATGTCAATATTATGCTTAGCAACCTCTAAGCTCCGTCCGATTTCTCCGGACTCGGGGTCCGGCACTTCCCCCAAATGCACCAGTGCGGAAGACGCAATGGAAAGCACAAAAGCGGAAAAAGTCACCACAGGCATAGGTTGTTTGCTTTCATTTTCCACTTCAACCTCAGTGCCGACTTCATTTACTGCCTTTTTTCTCTCTTTATCCATAACTACCCATTTTACCTCCCAATTACCTCAAGAGCACCCCACTCTCCCGGCAGGTTAAAAATCCGGGGCAAAGGCTTTCGGCCCTTGCGCCTGAAACTAAACCGCGGCATCCGCTTTACGCTGACGCCGTTCCTATTGGCCTTTCCCCAAAAATACTTAGCGTGAATTGATTTCGGGGATCGAAATATTTCAATTTTTTCACGGTCGGGATATAATTTCGCCGCGATTAAAATTATTTGTAGCAACTGAGCCGTATATTAAATTATTCATGTGACTGAATATAATCGTTGTAAATATTATTAGCAATGTTTTATCAATAAAGCTTACATATTATTACAATCGTCCCCGGATTTTGCCCGGTATTCCAAGACCTGCGAGCAATGCTGTAAAATTACGTTCTATTTATACGCAGAAAAAAAGTTTTTAAATACTCAAGTTCAGGCATAGCCGGGGGCACGGGGTGGTCCGCGCCCTGCCTGCCCACGCCCACAATCTGAACCGTTTTGCGGCGCCTGGCCGCGGCTCTGGCCAAGACCTGCCGAAAAGCCTCCAGGCCGAGGTGCTGTGAACAGGAACTCGTGACCAGGAGGCCTCCCTCGGCCACCAGATCCAAAGCCAGTTCGTTGCAGCGCTGGTAAGCGCCAAGGCCGGCGGTTTCATCTTTCTTGCGCTTGATAAATGCGGGCGGGTCCAGGCTGACCAAATCAAACTTTTGTCCGGCCTCGCGCAAGTCCGCCAAAAGATTTGCCGCATCACCGGCCATAACCCGCACGTCGGCTAGCGGCAAATTACGTCGTGCGTTTTGCTCCGCGAGGCGCAGGGCCCCTTCGGAGGCATCTAAAAAAGTCACCTGAGCAGCTTCCGCAGCCGCGGCCGCGGCGCAGCCAAAGCCCCCCACGTAGGAAAACACATCCAGCACGCTGATGCCCTTGCCGCAAGCCGCGGCCAGGGTCGCGGCCCGGGCTCGGCTGTCGCGCTGGTCATAAAACCAGCCGGTTTTCTGGCCTAGGCAAAGCGACGCGGCAAAAACCAATTGCTGCTCCAGCACCTCAATTTCAGCGGGCAAATGTTCAGCCGCCGGTCCTATGGCCACTTCCACAGCAGCACCGGCAGGAGCAACCGGCAAACCTTCCAGTTCACGCCCGGCCAGATCATTGCGAAACAGCAACACCGCGGGGTTGAACAGTTCAAGAATCGCGTCCGCCAATGCGCTTTTCCGGGCCTCCATGCCCGCGGTGCCCACCTGAGCCACAAACACGTCGTCATAGCGGTCAAGGATAAGACCGGGCAAACCGTCACCCTCAGCATGGATCAACCGATAGTAAGGCTTGTCATATATTTTCTCGCGCCAGGCGAGGGCTAAGCGCAATCTTTCGGCAATGAGCTCCGCGTTCAGGGGATTTTCCGCTTTGCGGCTGACCAGGCGCGCGGCAATCAGAGAATTGGGGTTGACATACACGGTGCCCAAGGAGCGCCCGGTCGAATCCACAAGCGCGGCCGGCTCTCCTGCCGTAAAAGCTTTTAGGGGGGTGCGGCCTGTATCGATCTCATTGCTGAACACCCATAAATGGCCGGCCCGGATACGGCGGTCTTCATTCTTCTTTAAGGTCAGGCTTTTCATGGGCATTCCAACTTATTCGACAAAATTCGACAAAAACGGCAAAAAATTAAGTCAAACCACCTAGCGGCGGCGACAATATTTTCACTAACAAAAACGACCTGAAATTACTAGTGATTTTATTAAAAATTGTAAAATTAATGCGCTTCGCCCCAATTGCGGCCCACGCCCCAATCCACTGTCAGGGGCGTCAGCAGCGGCTCGCCGCCGGGAGTGGCTTCAGCCATAAGGGCCGCCAGGCACAAACCGGCCTGTTTGGCGGTGGCCAGCGGCGCTTCCAGCACCAGTTCGTCATGAATCTGTAAAATCAAATCAGCCTGCAGGTCTTTCAGTTCTTCCGAAGCATAAGCCTTGAGCATAGCCAGCTTAATAATGTCCGCCGCGCTGCCTTGCACCACAGTGTTAATGGCCTGCCGCCGCGCCTGGGAAGCCAGTTGGGCATTGCCCGAGGCAATATCGGGGATAAGCCTGCGCCGACCGCTCATAGTGGTCACGTAGCCCTGCTCGCGGGCTGCGGCGGCCACGCCCTCATAAAAAGCGGCCAGGGCTTCGAATTTTTCAAAATAGCGGGCCATGAAATCCTGCGCCTCCTTGAGCGAAATACGCAGTTCGCGGCCCAGCTTTTGCGCGCCCATGCCGTAAATAAGGCCGAAATTTATGGTCTTGGCGTTACGCCGTTCTTCAGGCGTAATTTCCTGCGGCGATTTATCGTAAAGCAGGCCGGCGGTGCGGGTGTGAATATCCTCTCCGGCCCGAAAGGCGGCCAGCAGCGTGGGGTCTTTTGACAAATGCGCCAACACGCGCAACTCAATCTGGGAATAGTCGGCTGAAACCAGGGCCTTGCCTTCCCCGGCCGTAAAACAGGCGCGCATGCGTCGCCCCTCCTCGCCGCGCACCGGGATATTCTGCAAATTTGGCCGGCTGGACGAAAGCCGCCCGGTGGCCGTGGCCATCTGATTAAAAGAGGTGTGGATGCGTCCGCCTGGGTCCACCAGTTTGGGGAAAGGCGCCAGATATGTGGAACGCAGTTTTTCCAGTTTGCGAAAATCCAAAATGGTGTCCACGATCTCATGCCGCCCGGCCAATTTTTCCAAAGCCTCCTGTGAAGTGGACAGCGCGCCGCCCTTGGTTTTGCCGGCTTTGGGCAAGCCCAGGCGGTTGAATAAAATTTCGCCAAGCTGCTGGGCGGAGCGGATATTGAACTCGCCGCCGCCCAGGTCGTAAATTTTTGCGGTCAAGGCCGCCAAATCGCGCTCCACTTCCTGCAAAAACGCGTTAAACGCCTGCAAATCCAAAAGCAGGCCGTGGCGTTCCATGCTTGCCAGCACAGGAATCAGCGGAATTTCCAGATCATACATCAATGTGTCCAGGCCTGCGCCGCGCAACCGGTCGTTTTGCATTTCAGCCAGAGCCAAGGCCAAAAGGCCGGGGCCAAGTCCCGCCGTATCGGGGTACGCTTCGGAGCCGGCGCCGCCCTGCGACGGAGCGCCTTCCCGCGCGAGGCCGAGTTCGACATAAGCCTGCCGGGCCAGCTTTTCCCATGAATAATCGCGTTCCTCAGGATTCAGCAAGTAGGCGGCCAGACCCAAATCAAACCATAAGCGAAGCGGCAGCTCGTTCCAGGCGGTGGGCGCATTGCGCTCATCACTCAGCAGCGCCTTTACGTCAGGGGTAACCACTCGCGCGGCGGCGCGGCAGTACCCGGCCAAAGCAGCGGCGGCGGCAACCGGGTCTTGCCCCGCGTTCACCCGATATTCATGGTCTTTCACTGCCACCAGCCAGCCGCCGTCCTCGGGCAAAACGGCCACCGCCGCACCGCCGCAACCGGGCAGATCATTCACCGTACATTCTTGCAGCCCGGCGCCGTCCGCAAACAAAGCAGGTTTGCCCAAATCCAGAAGGCTGCCTTGCCGGACGGGGCCGCCCGAGGCGGGCGTGTTTGCGGCGGTCTCGGGCGCGACCGCCCCGCCTACTGTCGGCGCGGCCGAGGAAATGTTCAACAGCGGCAAATCCGCGGACTGGGCCGAGTTCTCTGCAGTTTTGGCGTTAGCGGGTTCAGGCTTTGCTGCGCCCGCACCGCTGAAGTCCGTAAATTCCCGCAGCAAGGAGCGTAAATCGTACTCGCGCAAAATGGCGTTCACCGCTTCCACCCGGGGAGGCCGCACGGCGATGTCCGCCGCTTCCAGGCCGGAACAGGCGCCGGTATCCAAGGTGGTCAAACGCCGGAATAAAAAAATGTCTTCCATGTGCTCGCTGAATTTGGCGCGCACTTTTTCCGGCAAATCGTTCAACCCGTCGCGGATGGCTTCCAGGGTGGGAAAGTCCGCAAAAATCTTTTCCGCCGTTTTGGGACCCACGCCCGGCACGCCGGGAATGTTGTCGCTGGAGTCGCCGATCACGGCCTGAAAATCCGGCCATTGCGCGGGTGTCAGCCCGGTTTCCGTTTGAAAGGACTCCAGAGTGGTCACTTTCTCCCCTTTGCCCGCCGGGTCCCACAAAATCACGCCGGGCGCGAGGCATTGCTTAAAATCTTTATCCGAGCCGATAATCACCACCGGACGACTGTCCTTAAAGCGATAGGCGAGACCCGCTATGCAGTCGTCCGCCTCACAGCCGTCAGAAACCACCAGAGGGATGCCCAAGGCCCGCACCAATTCGGTCACGGGCGCAATCTGCTGAATAAGCGGCTCCGGCGTGGCTGTGCGCTGGGCTTTGTAGGGCGCATACATCTCGTGCCGGAAGGTGGGCCCTTTGCCGTCCAGGGCGAACACCAGGCTTTGCGGGCGCTCTTGCTTTAAAATACGCAAAAGAATACGCCCCAGGGCGAAAATAGCGCCTGTGGGAAAACCATCCGCCCGCTTCATGCCCGGGTTGGCGTAGAAGCAGCGATATAAAAACGCCGTGCCGTCCATAAGAAAAAGCGGCTCACGCCCATCCGGCAATTGCGACCTGATGCCCATGGCTTATGCCTCCCTGCGGATAAAAATTTGCAACACAATCCTAGCCCAAACCGGCCTTAAATTCCGGCCAGGCTAAAAGTAAGGCGCGCAAAGCCTTGCCCCGGTGGCTGACTTGATTTTTTTCCTCGCGGGAAAGTTCCGCTGCGTGACGGCCCAGTTCCGGGTCAAAGAAAATGGGGTCATAGCCGAAGCCCTGCTCGCCCTTGGGCTCTTCAGCGATATAGCCTTCCCACACGCCGTGAAAAGTGGCCTGCTGCCCGCCGGGCGCGCACACGGCCAGCACAGTGTGAAACCGGCAGGTCCGCTGCGCGTGGGGCACGCCTTTAAGCTTGTGCAGCACCTTGGCCATATTGCCCGCATCCGTGGCCGGCATGCCCGGTCCGCCGCTGTAGCGGGCGGAATATACTCCCGGTTCGCCGCGCAGATAATCCACTTCCAGGCCGGAATCGTCGGCCACGGCAATACGCCCGGTGGCCGCGCAGATAAGCCGCGCCTTGCGCCGGGCGTTGCCTTCCAGGGTGGATTCGTTCTCCTCCACATCAGGCACGCCGGGAAAAGCGGACATATCCAAAACAGTCTCCCCAAACCCGGCCAAAAGCTCGCGCAGCTCAGCCGCTTTTCCCTGGTTACGCGTGGCCAGCACAATGGCTTGTTCAGCTTGCATAAATCCTCGTTGCTTCGACTATGAATTATCATTTATCCCGAATAATCGTGGAGTATCTTGACGCGCCTTGCCGCCTCTGTCAAATTGTTGTTTTACAATCGGCAGCAGCCACCCGTTAAGGAGAATATGATGATCACTAAAGCAGCAGCGCGCAACGCGGTTTCCCGGCCCAAGGTTTGGGGCGGCGAGGGCGAATTGGCCGCCAAATACTGCCTTGGCCCGGACGCGGCCAAAGACGGCGAAAACTTTGCCATGGTCGCGGAAATGACCCTGGCCCCGGGGCACTCTTTGGGCGTGCATACCCATGACAGCAATGAAGAAATTTACGTGATCCTGTCCGGCCGGGCCGATTACACTGACGAGCACGGCACGGTGCATCGGTTGTCAGCCGGCGACATGACCCTGACCAGGCGCGGGCAAAGCCACGGCATCATCAACCCCGGCCCGGAACCCTTGGTTTTTCTGGCGGCCATCGCCAGGTAGCTTTACGTAAACTTATCGAAGATCCCACCCATGTTACGTGTTTATTCCATAAGCCTCGGCTGCCCCAAAAACCTGGTGGACAGCGAGCATCTTTTAGGCTCCCTGGGCAAAATTGAGCATGCGCCGGACATTGCCCAGGCCGACCTGGTGTTCATCAACACCTGCGGCTTTATCCTGCCTGCGGTGCAAGAATCCATCGGCGTCATTCTGGATGCGGCCGAAGCCATCAAGGCTCTGCCGCAGAAGAAGCGCCCCCTGCTGGCCGTGGCCGGCTGCCTGGTGGGCCGCTATTTGCCGCAGGGGCTGGACAAAGAAATTCCCGAAGTTGACCTTTGGCTCAATGTGCCCGATCTTGCGCTCTGGCCTGCGCTCATCGGCGAACGCCTGGGCTTTGCCGCCGCGCCGGGCCGGCTGCTTTCCACCGGCCCCGGTCATGCTTATTTGAAAATCAGCGACGGCTGCAATCACGCCTGCGCCTTTTGCACCATTCCGCTCATTCGCGGGCCGTTACGCAGTTTTCCCGTGCCTGAGCTGATCAACGAAGCGCAAAAGCTCATTGAACAAGGCGCGCGCGAAATCATCCTGGTGGGTCAGGATGTGGCCGGCTACGGCCGTGATGCGGGAGATTCCGCCGCCCTGCGTAATCTGCTCGCGGGCCTTGTCCGCCTGCCCGACCTCGCCCGCTTGCGGCTCATGTATTTGTATCCGGCCGGGCTGACTCGCGATTTTCTGTCCTTCCTGCAAGAGCTGCCTCCGGTGTTTCTCCCCTACTTTGATGTGCCCCTTCAACACTCCCACCCCGATGTCCTGTCGCGCATGGGTCGCCCCTTTGCTCAAAATCCGGGCTTAATCCTTGAGCGCATCCGCGAATGCTTCCCTGCGGCCGCCTTGCGCACCAGCCTCATTGTCGGCTACCCCGGCGAAACTGACTCCCAATTCGAGCACCTGCTTGATTTTGTGCAGGAAAGCCGCTTCCAGCATTTGGGCGTTTTTGCCTATGAGGCCGAGGAAGGCACTGTGGCCGCCGCCCTGCCCGACCAGATTCCAATAGAAATCCGCCGGGAACGCCGCAACCAAGTCATGGCTTTGCAAGCTGAAATCAGCGCCGAGCTGCTGGAAGCCTACCTTGGCCGCCATCTGGATATTTTGGTGGAAAAAACAAGCCCGGAATGGCCGGGCCTGCACATCGGCCGGGCCTGGTTCCAGGCCCCGGAAGTGGACGGCATCACTTACATCAGCGGCCCCAACGTGGCTCCCGGCCAATTGGTTCGCGCCGAAATCACCGAAACGCATACTTACGATTTAAGCGCGCTGGCAGGTTGACGCGCCGGGTAGAGGGAAGCAAAAGGAGCTGAGCCCTTTTAGGCCCCCTCCTTAACCCTGATTGTGTGTGCGCGGGGGACGCAAAATTGGACGACCAGGCCGCTTTTCGACCTCCCAAACACCTGACGCTAAAAGTAGCGAAGCAGAGAGAGGGGCTCACTCTGCTTCGCGGATTGGGATGGGCTTCCCCTGGGTTGGGGAATTTTGCAGCCCGGGAGAAACGCCGGCCGCGACAGCACAGCGCGGCCGGCGCATTTATTTCGGTTACAGCGCCAATCGCCCGCTGTATATCTCATAGCAGGCGAAAATGGCGATAAGCACCATAACCACACTGATGCAGATTTCCTTCCAGCCCGACAGCAGCGGCCGCTCCTGCTCCTTGCGGGAATACATAAAACAGGCGATGCCGATGGCATAGGGTATGGACGATAAGAGCACGTACTTCATGCCTCCGGCATAAATGAGCCAGATGGAATAAACCATGGCCACCGTGGCGATGATCAGCCAGCCGCGCGCCTGACGGCCGCTTTCCATGGCGTTTTTCATGCCGGAAATGGAGGTCAGGAAGTAGGGAATGAGCCCCAGCGAGGTGCACAAAAGGATCAGCTCGTTGTATCCGGCGCCGGTGTTGCCGGTGTAGATGAGCAGCACGGCGATGAGCACGGTGCTCACCCACAAAGACACGGAAGGCACGCCGCGCGGGTTCAGCCAGGCGAAAATGCGCGGGGCCGTGGGCCGGTCGCCCCGGCTGATATTATAAAGATACTCGGACATGGTCATGGTGCAGGCCACCAGACAGCCAAACACGGAAATCATCATGCCGATGTTGACGAAAATGCCGCCCCAAGGGCCCACTGCGGCGGAAAGCACGCCGGCCATGGACGGGTTGGGCATGGCCGCCAGCTCGTTGCGCGGCACCACGCCCAGAGCCAAAAAACAAGTAAGAATATAGATGACGGTAATGGCTATGAACGCGATAACCGTGGCCTTGCCGGTCTCGCTGGGAGTTTTGCCGCGCGAGCCGAAGGTGGTGGCGGTTTCAATGCCCGCGTACACCCAGGCCGTATACAACATGCAATTTTTAACCTGATCCATGGTGCTGCCCAGTTCAAAAGTGCCCATGAATTCAATGCTGAAGGTTTCCAGCTTGAAGACAATGGTGGTGAACAAGGCGAATACGAACAAGGGCAACAGCTTGGCGATGGTCATCAGCACATTGAAGATGGCCGCCAGTTTCAGGCCCGCTTCAAAGATGCCGGCCAGCACAAAAGCGAGGACCACTTCCCCGGCAATGGCCGGTCCGGTAAGTCCCTCCTTGAACATTTCCATGCCCGGCAACTCGGACAGAGCGCTGAAAAAGAGCACTATGAGGCCCGCATTGGCGATCCAGTACAGGTTCCACATGCCCCAGATGGTGAAAAAGGCGATGTAGTCGCCAAATGAGCTCTGCACATAACCGTACATGCCGGTATCAATGTCCGGCCGCCGGATGCTGAGCTGGTTGAAAGTAACCGCCAAAAAGGTCATGCCCACGCCGGTAATCAGCCAGGCGAGCATGATGCCGCCGGCCCCGGACACGGAAGCCATATTTTGCGGCAGGGCGAAAATGCCCCCGCCGATGACCGAACTGACCACCAGACAGATAAGCATATACATGGGCAGGACTATTTTCTTGCTGCCCGCCTTGGCGTCGGCCGCGCTGTTCGCGGGAAGAGTCATATTGACGCTGGTCACATTTTCCATAAGCTAACCTCGCTTTTCTTGCTCCGGTGCGCAGCGCGCCGCCGGCTCATGCAAACTGCAGCCTCAGGACCAGGCGGACGGGAGGCTGCGACCCGCCCGCCTTGGCCGAAACAGGACTTAGTAGCCTGGAATCTGTTTGGGGAAGTAATCTTCGCACTTGCCTTCCCGGTACACGTCCACAGTGGAGCAGTGGAAGGAGCCGCCAAAGGCATACGTTTCCGCGTATTGCAGGGGCACCACTTCAAAGCCCAACTTGTTGAGCTGCTCCATGTAGCCGGTTTCCCGGCTCTCCACCGCAATGGTCTTGGGATCCAGGGACAGGGTGTTGGCCGACAGCCAGCTTGGCCCGTGCCGCTCGGTTAAAGCGCCCATGGTGATGTGCACGTCATGCACGGGCCGGGCGGCCGGAACCAGTTCCCAATCATTGATTCTGAACAGTTCTTCCGTCTGGGGAATGAGCGCCGGGTCATCAGGGCAATAAATGCACAAACCCGGCCGCAGGGGCATGAGAATGCCGTCCAAGTGCCAGGGCGTGCCGCCTTCCACCTGATAACGGGCCTCATGCACCCGCAGGCCCATGGAGCGCAGGTAGCGGCTGATCCAGTCAAAACCGGCCCGATTGGTCATCATGGACGGCTGCCAAAAAATATCCTTGCCGAAACGCAAGCCGTCGGCCGCGTCAAACAGGGGTTCTTTTTCGGTGAGGTGCCATTTCCGGGCCAGGGCGCGCTCCTGCAAATCCTCTTCTTTCCAGATGTTGTAGTAGCACTCCCAGTAGCCCTGCTCGAACGTGGCGTCGGTCAGGCGCGGCCGGGGCGCGGAAATCCACATAAAGTCCGGGTCCTCCCGGAAGTATTCCTCCAGAATGTCGCGGAAATGAATGTATTCGTACCAGCGCGAGCGCAGGGCCATGGGTGATTCCAAAATGACGTTGCCCACGGGCAGAAACACGTCGCGGGGCGGCTGGCAGCCGCGCATGACCTCAATTTCCCAATCCGGGGTGGAAGTTTTCTGCAAAGTGTTGATAACTTTGGGGCGGTCCACTTTAATGCCGCGCTTTTCCATGGCCTTTTGAAAAGCATTCATCTGCTCCACGGCGATGTCCTGCATCTCCTGCGGCAGGGGGCCAAAATAGTTAGGGCAGGATGGCGGGCGGTTGACCCAGGAAATATTGGGGTAGGGGTTACAGGTGCCCACCGGGCTGCCCAGGATAACTCGTTTCAGGGGATCCCATTCATTCCAGCAATTAACTATTTTTGCCATTGCCCATGCTCCTTTGGGTTGAGGGGGTTAAACCGGCTTATAAAAATGAATTTTGCGTTTTTCATTTTTATAAACATCCATGCTTACATTAATGACAAAAATTCAGTTAATTTCCACTTATTTTTAGTATACAAAGCATTTGTGATTGTATACAATCCCGTTGGCGTAGTTGCGAGGACGCCTCCTTACACTACAGATGCATCAATGCATTATTCTGCAATACAAAAGCAACATGCGCCATGCTTTATGCCACTTTCATTTCGATCTATATATAGTCTATACGTGATTTATCTGTCAGTTGGTGCATCAACTCCCCATCGCGGAAGAAAGATGCCTTTTCGGGCAAGCCGTGCTACAGGCAGGGCAAAGGTAAAAAGCGGGATGCGGCTCCTACCCGCAGGAGAAAAGATATGCGTAAGTCCACCTGCCGCCAGCAGGTTATCGATTTTATCAAAGACATGATTTTGGCCGGGGAAATCAAAGCCGGCGACAGAATTAAAGAAGCGTACATCGCGGCGGCCACAGGTCTTTCCCGCGTGCCGGTGCGCGAAGCGCTGGTGGAGCTGGCCAGGAGGGTCTGCTGCAGTTTGAGCCCAATAAGGGAGCTTCGGTCATCAAGCCCACGGCCGAGGACCTGAGCACCAGCTATGAAGTTTGCGGGCTCCTGGAGGGCTATCTGGCCGCGACGGCGCTGCCGCTTTACACCAGGAATGACTTCGCGATCTTGGAGGAAGTGCTTGCCCAAATGCGGACGGTGCAAAACAGCAGCCGCGACTTAAAAGCATTGAGCGATCTGGACTTCAAGTTTCACGATCTGATTATCTCAGTTTCCGACAACCCGCTGCTTATTAATTTTGCCCGCATCCACAACGCCAAATTCGAGCACTTTTTCTTTTTCCCTTACGGCGAAGAGGCTTTTGGCGTGGATGCCTTTTATGAACGTCACCTGGAAGTTTACGAGTCTTTAAAGAGCAACGACGCCTATACTGTGGAAACAACCATGCGCCGCCACTACGCCGATTGCGCCCGGCGCACCGCCAGGTACGCCGCCATGCTGTGATGCGGCCATATCTGCCGAACGCGTGGATCTCCTTTTTAACATGGATAGATACCTGATCCCTCCGGAACTGCCGGTCCCACGCCATACTGTGCTGCCGGTATTCATTCCCTTTGCCGGTTGTCCCGGCCTCTGCGTATACTGCGCGCAAACTTTGCAAACCCGGCAGCCCCCGGCCGCACACCTTGCCCAAATTAAGCGCGGCCTTAAGACAGTGCTGGCCGAAGCCGAAGCGGCCGGGCATGTTCGGGCCGAACTGGCCTTTTACGGCGGCACCTTCACCCTGCTGCCGGAAGACTGGCAGGAAGACCTGCTCGGCAGCCTTATTCCCTGGCGGGAACGCGGCGTCATCGGGCCCGTGCGCTGCTCCACCCGGCCGGACGCCGTGCCGGATGAAACCTTGCGCCGCATCAAAACCCTGGGCCTCACCGGCATTGAACTGGGCGTGCAGACTTTTAACGATGCCGCCCTGGCGGCATCCGGGCGCGACTATACGGGCGACGCCGCCCGCGCGGCCTGCGGCCGGGTGCGGGCGCACGGCTTTACTTTGGGCGTGCAGCTCCTGCCCGGCCTGCCCGGCATGGATGAAGCCATGTTTCAGGCCGACGTGGAAACCTGCCTCAAAATCGGACCGGACCTTGCCCGCCTGTATCCCTGCCTGGTGCTTAAAGATACGCCCCTGGCCGATATGTGGGCCGCCGGCAAATATCGCCCCTGGGCTTTGGAGCGCGTTGTGCCGCTTTTAGCCGAAGCTCTGCTTAAATTTCAAAAGGCCCGCATCAGGGTAATCAGAATGGGCCTGCCCCTGGGCGACGGCTTTGACCGGGATATCCTGGCCGGTCCGGTCCATCCGGCCCTGGGCGACATGGTGCGCGGCCTGGCCCTCTCTTACTGGCTGAAAGAACAACTGCGCAATACCCCACAACCTCCAAGCGCCCTATGCGTTCCCCATGCCCGGCAAGGCTCTTTCTGGGGACACAAGGGTGAGCTCAAACCCGCCTATGCCGCCATGGGCCTGACCCCGGACAAGGTCACTTTCTGGGACTGGCCGATTTTCTGTCTCCGGCAAGGCTAAATCTTGTCTGACTACCCGGACACTCGACAGGCAAATAAAAACTGGCTCCGATTAAGCCAGGGGGAGGACGCGCCTCTAAGGACTAAGAACTGACCTAAGAATTGCGTCCGGTTGATTCTCCACTCCTGTCGTTCTGCGGTCCCGTCCGTAGCCTTCGCTTAACTATCGTGCTTAAGCCCCGGCCGCGCTTCATCTCACTCCGCTTATCTGGAAGCTCAAAATGGCAGCCTAACGCGATATATCTTTACAATCAGGGTTAAGGAAAGGGTGGGGTCCGGGGAGGGAAAACCATTAGGGGCTTAGCTCCTAGTGATTTTCCCTCCCCGGCGCGCCCGAAAAATTACCGGCTGCCGAAGCCGGGGATGGCCAGTTTTTTTTCCAGCCTGGCCAGCAGCCAGGTGGTCAGAGTGGTCAGGAACAGGTAGTAGACGCCCACGGCCATGAACACTTCGGTATAGCGGAAGGTGCGGGAGGCGATGACTTTGGCTTCGCCGGTAAGTTCGATGCAGGTGATGATATAGGCCAGGGACGAGTATTTGATGAGGTAGATAATTTCATTGCCGCAGCCGGGCAGGGCGCGGCGCATGGCCTGGGGAATGACGATGTAAACAAGGCTTTGCAGGGTGGTCATGCCCAGGGAGTGGGCCGCCCTGATCTGCCCTTGCCGGATGGAGGATAAGGCGCCGCGGATGTATTCGGAGTGGTAGGCCGAGCTGCACAGGGTGAAGCCGAGCACGGCCGAGGTATAGGCGTCCAACCGGATACCCACGCTGGGCAGGCCGAAATAGATGATGAACAGCTGCACGAGGAGAGGCACCCCCCGCAAAAGCGCGGTGTAGCGGTCAAGGCTCCTTCGCAGCCAGGGCCGGCCGAACACCCGCCCCGTGCCCACCAAAATGCCCAGGATAAAGCCGAGAATGCCGGACGGGATGATCAGCTTGATGCTGACGATCAGGCCCTTGTTCAGGTTGGGCAAAATAGAGCTGACGAAAAAATCCCACTCGCCCATGCGCGGCTTACCCCTCGTTCCCGTCCAGGGCCAGGTTAAGGATGCTCGTGCAAAAATCCTGGGTGCGGCTGCCTGAGCCGGGGGCCAAAAGATCCGCCGGACGTCCCTGTTCCACGATTTCACCGCGTTCCATAAATAAAATTTCCGTGGCCAGAGCCCGGGCAAAGTCCATCTGGTGCGTGGCCATAACCATGGTCATGCCGCTGCGCGAAAGATCCTGAATAACGGCCACCACTTCGCCTACCAGTTCCGGGTCCAGGGCCGAGGTGGGCTCGTCCAGAAGCATGACTTTGGGCGCCATGGCCAGGGTGCGGGCTATGGCCACGCGCTGCTTCTGGCCGCCGGACAGTTCGGCCGGATACAGACGGGCGCGGTCGGCCAGACCCACGCGTTCAAGCTCGGCCATGGCCCTGTCTTTGGCTTCCTGGCGCGAAAGGCCTTTAACTTTGCGCAAGGCGATGGACACGTTGTTCAAAGCGTCCAGGTGGTCAAAAAGATTGAAATCCTGAAAAATCATGCCCACTTCCTGGCGCAGGCGGTTAAGGGCTTTGCGGTCGCCGGGATCAATGGCTTCCTCATCCAGAAAAATCTGACCGGCCGTGGGCGGCACCAAAAGATTGAGCACCTGCAAAATTGTGCTTTTCCCCGCGCCGGACGGGCCGATAATGACTTTAAGGTCGCCCTTGTGCACAGCCATGGACACGCCCCTCAAAATCTCTTTTTCGCCAAAACGTTTATAAATGCGGTCGGCGCGGATGACGGGTGACTCGGTAGTGTTAAACATGGTTTAAGGTCTCAATCCCTTTAGCTTAAAATCTACATATACCCGGGAATATGCACTTTGCGCTCCAGGGAGCGCAAGGCTTTGAGCCCGATAATGGTGATGATTAAGTATAAAGCTCCGGCTGTGATGTACAGAGGCAAGTAAGTGTAGGTGCGGGTGGCCACAAAGTGGGTGCGGGCCATAATTTCCGGCGCGCCCAGGGCAAAGGCCAGAGCCGAGTCCTTAAGAATAATGGAGTATTCATTGGACCAGCCGGGAATGGAAATGCGCAGGGCCTGGGGCAGAATAATGGATTGCAGGGCCTGGCGGGTGCTCATGCCTAAAGAACGCGCGGCTTTAAACTGCCCCTGCGGCAGAGACTGAATGGCCCCCCGAAAAATTTGCGATTGGTAAGCGGTGGAAGTCATGCCCAAGACCAGGGCCGCCGCCACAATGGCCGGCAGGTCGATGCCCAGCAGCCCGCCGAACAGCCCGAAGTGCACCAGAAAAAGCAGCACCAGAATGGGCGTGCCCCGGAAAAACCAGACGTATACGGAAGCCAAAAAGCGCAGCCAGCGCGGGCCGTAGGTTTGGGCCAAGGACATGGGCACGCCCATAATCAGGCCCAGGCCCATGGCGCCGGCCACGGTGGCCATGGTCACCAGCCCCCCCACCAGCAAATAGGGCAGGGCATCCCAAACGGTTGTGAGGGTAACGCCCAAAGACCCCATCAACCCCGTAAGGGTTTCGGGCAATTGTTCCAACCAGTCAGGAGTTTGCAACATGGCGGCCTTTGCAGCGCCTTTCCCGCCGGGGCGGGTTGAAAACGCTCAGCATCAAAACAGCAGGTAAAATTGTGAAAGCGACCGAAGAGCCGCGGCCCTCCGGTCGCCATAAACAGACAGGCTTTAAGGCTACTCGGCCGGTTTATTGAAGTATTCGTCCTGCAACTCTTTCCAGTACGGGTCGGCCATAAGCAGCTTGTAACCCTCATTGATGGCTTCCAAGAGCTTGGTGTCGGCCTTGCGCACGGCCACGCCGTACTTGGTCACTTCGGCGAAGGTGCCGATAATCTTGATTTCCTTGCCGTGGGCAATGGCTTCCTTGGCCGGGGCTTCGTCGGTGCCCACGGCGTCGATGCGGCCGTTGAGCAGATCTTCAATGGCCAGGGGCTGGGTGTCGTAATACACGACTTCCATGTTCCAGCCGTTGGCGTCCTTGTTGCTTTCCAGCCAGTCGGCCTCGGAAGTGCCGCGCTGAATGCCGAACTTGATTTTGCCCTTGTGCACCTGATCCATGGTCAGGTCGCTGTCGGCGCGCACGCTTACCGCGGGCTTCATCACCCAGTAGGGGTCGGAGAAGTTGACCTGTTCGGCCCGGGCTTCGGTAATGCTCATGCCCGAACAGACCATGTCGATCTTGTTGGTGTTCAGGCTGGGGATGATGGTGTCCCAATCCATGGGCTTATGCTCCACGGTAAAGCCCATTTTGTTGGCGATCCAGTCCATGGACTTCACGTCAAAGCCGTCGGGCTTGCCGTCTTTATCCACATAAGCGAAGGGGGGGAAGTTAGCGTCAATGCCGTTCACGTACTTTTCGCCTTCCGCCAGAGCGGTTCCGGCCAGCGCCACAGTAAGGGCCAGGGCCATAAGCATTTTTTTAAGCATAACCTGTTCCTCATGTTATAAATATTACTTGGGATGGAAACTTGAAAAACACGCTTCAGCAGCTTTGCTACCAAAAAGCCGGCCCGGGGGCAAGCCCGTTCCTTGAGGTTCGCCCGCTTAACCGTCCTCGCCGTTGCCGTTTTTGTCTGTAAAACGCACCAACTCAAACACTTTACGCCGCTGGGTGGAAACCACCCGAAAATACTGGTCCTGGGGAATATAAATGTAGGGCACGTCTTCCATGCGTCGATACAAAAAGTGCGATAAAATCATTCGGTTAACGGCCTGGTGCCCGACAATGACGATGTCGGGCAAATTGCCGCTTAAAAACAGCGCCTTTTTCAGCCCCCTGTCCACCCGTTCTTTAAGGGTAACATAGCCTTCGCCCCCGGGGTAAATAAAACCGTATTTATCTTTGGCCCGCAAGGCATATTCCAGGGGCCGCGCCAGCCTTATTTCCTCATAGGTCATGCCGTCGCATTCCCCGGCGTCAATTTCGTTGAATTCCGGAATGACAATGTGTCTGCAATCTTCCTGCCTGGCGGCCACGGGCGCGGCGGTTTCAATGGTGCGGCGCAGAGCCGAGGTGAAGATATAGGGAATGCGCCGGGCGGCAAAATGCTCGCCCATGGCTTTGGCCTGCTCGCGTCCCCTCAAGGTGAGCGGCGCGTCGCCGCCGATGCGGTCATGGATGTTGTCTTCGCTTTGTCCGTGCCGGGCCAGATACAGCCCGCGCACCCAGTCGGAAACCAGAATGTCTCTGACCCTGTTGTAATAAGGCGCCGAGCCGTCGACCGCTTCTTTGAGAATGCGATTGTGCAGCGTGTCGAGCACCAGATGACGGGGCTCCGCGCCCAGAGGCACAAAAATGCGCCGGTAATATTCGATACGCTCGGTAAAAGAACGCATGGCCTGCTGCGGTGAGAGGCCGTTAAATTCCGGCAAACGGGCCTTGCGGGCGATGCTGGCCGCTAAAAGCTCGGGGTCGTCATTTTGGCAGCCCACAAACAGCACCGGGATGTCTGAGAAAAACGCCTGCAACTCCTCCCGGCGAACTCGGCTGACGTTGGTGGCGTCAAAAACAGCCACTTTGCCGCCGGAGGCAAAAAATTCGCGCATGGCCCGCATGTTGGTTCTAGCGATGTCATCGCGTAGGGCTTGGGCCTCCTTGTTTTTCGGATTGTAAAATTCCGGCTCGGACGAAGCCGGACCCAGGCGCTCCCGCCGCAGATCCCCGTTATTAAAAATCTCAACCTTGATGCCCTCTTCGGCCAGACCGTCGTAAAGTTTGGAGGCCACCGTGGATTTGCCCATGCCCGGCAGGCCGACCAGGGCGATGCATAGTTTTGCCATAGGTTACCCGGATAAACCGATTTTACAGTGTTGCCGCCGGCGCGCCGCTCTTAATGCCTCAGTTGCCGCTCGACCTTTCATTATTCATCCAAACTCATATCTTTTCAATAGAATCTGCTCTTTGACCGGCAATAACCGCGCCCAACACAACAGCGCAGGCCAGCCACTGCAGCGGCGCCAGCCGTTCGAGAACGCGAGCACCGCCCCGGTCGCGTGCCGGAGCGCGGCGAGGAGGAAGTCGTCCATGGTCGAGCCGAACATCTCGCCGCGATAGAGCGGCACCGCGGTCTCGCCC
>CBDTYX010000005.1:0-24110 GCA_965364745.1 uncultured Desulfovibrionaceae bacterium
ACCTAAAGGGGCTCAGCTCCTTGGGGTTCCCCTCTCCCGGCGTCTTACTTCCTCCAGCCAGACAAACACTCTAGTGGCCAGCCAGTCGGCCAGGATAGCGGGATTGACGGTGTAGCTCAGGGCTTCTTCGCAGGCGTCCAGGGCTTCGCTGAAAGCGCGGCCGCGTGCGGCGTCGAGGCCGTCGGCCAGGAGACCGGCCAGGGGCAGGTTTGCGGCGGGATGGGCGGTTTGCCGGTCTGCGCGGAGGATGATGGCGGCGGCGAGGGCGGCCCGGCAGTAGGCGATGAGGCCTTGCAGGCGGACGGCGTCCATGGCGCCTTTGGTTCCGGTGCGGCTGAACCAGTCGCGGCCGGTGCGCAAGAATTGGGTAAAGGCTTCGCCCCAGGCCAGGTTTTCCGGGTCGCTGAGCGTGCCGTCAGTGCTGTGCGTCCAGGGCAGGGTAAGCACCCAGGAGCGCGAGACCAGGGTGGGCAAGAGGCGCTCGCGCTGGGGCACGGTGAGCACAAAGACGGTGCCGGGGCAGGGTTCCTCAAGGGATTTGAGCAGGGCATTGGCGGCTTCAATGGTCAGATTCTGGCTTTCGGCCATGACCACCACGCGGCGGCCGGCTTCTCGGGGCGGGTCGCCGATGATTTTGCGGATTTCGCGGACCTGGTCGATTTTAATGCTGGCGGCGCGGCCGTCCAGGAGGAAAAAATCGCGGTGGCTGCCGGTGAGAAGGCGGGCGCAGGCCGGGCAGGCCCAGCACGGCCCGGAGTCGCTCATAAACTCGGGCAGGGAAGCGTCACGGCGCGCCGTGCAGTTGAGCAGCCCGGCCCAATACAGGGCGGCGGCCAGGCGGCTTGCGGCCGTGCCGCCTTCCATGAGCAGGGTTTGAGGCGGGGCTTGTCCTTCATAGGCGCAGAGCTGCTTCAGCGCGCCGCGCACAGAGCCCAGGGGGTCGGCTCCGGCTTGCCCGCCGGGCGCAAAATTCACCAAGGGCCGCAGAAAGGAAAGATCCGGCTGTTCGCTGCCGGGGTCAACTTTCTCGGCGCTGTCTTTGCTTTTGGGTGCGGCCATGCATTTTTTCCTGGTTTAAATAAAATATATGCAGCTTGCATATATTTGCGCAAAACACTCACGCCCACATTGATTTTTTGGCTTTATGAATTCAAACTCCGCCCCCTGCCTCTTCATTCAACTGTGTTTTATTCAGCCCGGAAGGAGGCGGTCATTTTTTATATAACCCTTTCCCAAGCCCCCAATCGGGGTTCAGGAGGGGAGAGGGTCCGGGAGAGGGGAACCTAAAGGGGCTCAGCTCCTTTGGGTTCCCCTCTCCCGGCGCGTTTACGCCTTGCCTAATCTTCGTAATCAAAAGTCTGTTCGCGGTCCGGGCCGATGGAGATGAGGCCCACGCGCACGCCGAGGAGTTCTTCGATGCGGGCGATGTAGTTGCGGGCGTTGACCGGCAGGCAGCCCCGGCACTTGGCGGCGGAGATGTCTTCTTTCCAGCCGGGCATGGTTTCGTAGACGGGGGTCACCTGGGCGAGGCCGTTGTCCACCTGGGGCGGGTAGAGGATTTTTTCGCCGTTGTATTCGTAGGCCGTGCAGATTTTAAGCTCGTCAAGGCCCGAGAGCACGTCGAGCTTGGTGAGGACCAGTTCGGTAAAACCGTTGAGGCGGGCGGCTTCGCGCAGCAGCACCATGTCCAGCCAGCCGCAGCGGCGGCTGCGCCCGGTGGTGGCGCCCACTTCGGCGCCCTGTCGCTGCAGGTAGGCGCCGGTGGCGTCGTCGAGCTCAGTGGGGAAGGGCCCGGCGCCCACGCGGGTGGAGTAGGCTTTGACAATGCCGATTATGCGGTCAAGGGCCTGGGGGCGCACGCCGGCGCCTACGGCCGCGTTGCCGGCCACCACGTTGGACGAGGTCACAAAGGGGTAGGTGCCGTGGTCCACGTCGAGGAAGGTGCCCTGGGCGCCTTCAAACATAATGGTTTCCCCGGCGCTTTCCGCGGCCTGGAGCACGGAGGAAACATCGGTGAGGTAGGGGCGCAGGCGCTGGGCATGGGGTCTGATTTCGGCCAGCACTTCATCCACGGTCAGGGCCGGGGCGTTGTACAGGGAGGTGAGCAGGGCGTTTTTTTCCACTAACGCGCGCTCGATTTTGCAGCGCAGCACTTCTTCGTCCATAAGGTCGGCGGCGCGCACGCCCACGCGGGCCACTTTATCTTCGTAGCAGGGGCCGATGCCGCGGCCGGTGGTGCCGATTTTGTCGTCCGGGCTTTTATAGTTTTCGCGGGCAATGTCCAGGGCCTTGTGGTAGGGCATGATCACCTGGGTTTTATATGAAATTTTCAGGCGCTGCGGCCCGGCGTCAATGCCCTGGTCCTTGAGGGTGTCTATTTCTTTGCAGAGCACGGCCGGGTCCATGACCACGCCGTTGCCGATGAGGCAGATTTTGCCGGGATGCAGGATGCCGGAGGGGATGAGGTGCAGGATATATTTTTGCCCGCCCACGATGACGGTGTGGCCGGCGTTGTTGCCGCCCTGAAAGCGGACGATGTATTTGGCCTCGGCGGACAAAAGATCCACCAGTTTGCCTTTGCCTTCATCGCCCCATTGGGAGCCCACAATAACCAAATTTGACATCTGCTTCTCCTTGTGAGAAAAATCGGGTGCAAAACCCTTTTAACATGCATTGCCTTTAACCAATATATGAAAAAAAACCGGTGGGCAATGTTTAGGGTTTCCCTGGGAGCGGCGCTCCTTAAGACAAATCCCTTGCGCGTCGTGCGCTTTGGCTTTTGGCCTTTACAAGTAAAAAAGCAATAATTAACTTGGCCTTAAGGGAATTTGTTTAAGGAGAACACCGGCTTCATAGAAGAAAACCATGCGCCGGGCGTATCGCGCTTTCAAATCACGATCTTTCGCCCGCCCGGCTGTTTCTTTCTTTTTGCGGCTTTGCGAATTGCCGCGCCGGATCGTCAACACCGCTCTCAGAGCACACAATTCGCGCTATCCAATTATGACACAAACATCCAAAAGTCCTGTTTTACAGGCAGGGAAGCGACTTCTCGCCGTCGCTGTCGTGGTGTTGTTGGCGGTTTTTGGCTACTGGTACGCCAATCCCTGGCAATACGCCAACCCTTTCCAGAGCGGGGATTCGGAAGTTGTGGTGCCTTTGCCGGCCGCGCCCGAGCAAAGCGTGCATTTTCAAGTTTATCAGGCGGTGGAAGATTTCCCGGTGGTTTTGCGCGTGGCCAAGCCGCCGCGCGTGCGGCTTATGGGGCTGATTTCACCCTTTGGGGCCGGTTTTGAGCAAGACTTGCTGGCCCGATTTGCCGAAGACTACGGCTTTACCATTCAAAACCGGGAAGTGGCCGGTTTTGCCGAAGCCTACGCCCTGCTCAAAGCCGGCAAGGTCGACCTCATTGTCGGCTTTGAAGGCGACGAAGCTGTGACTGACGACGAAGATTTGGCCTCTTCGCCGGGCTACCGCCAGAATCATGCGGTGCTTTTGTCCACGCGACGCGGCTCCGCGGCGCAAGGGGTGCTGGTTTCCGACCCCGGCCTAGTGAACGCTTTGCCCGGCGCTGGCAAGCAGGCCGAGGCCGATAAAGGCGCCCCCGCGCCCCGCGCTGTGCAGCCCAACGTGCACGATATTTTCGCCGAGCTGGATGAGGGTTCCGCGGGCGCGGCCCTGCTTGACGCCACATCGTCAGCGCTGATGAAACCGTTCTTTTTGGGTGTGAAAACCAAAACCAGAGAATTGAGCGCTAAAACCGAACACCGTTGGTATTGGCTGAAAAACAGCGCTTTGCCCGATCTGGCCCTGTCCGCCTTCTGGCAGGATAAAGAAACCAATGCCCTGCTCACCGAACTGGAAGAGCGTTATTTCGGCTTTTTGCCCAAAGGCGTGAACGCGCCTATTTTAGAGTCGCTTATGGCCACATTGGGCGATGAGCTGCAACGCTATCACGAAACCATTGCCAAGGCCGCCCGGCAATATTCCCTGGACCCCTTGCTGCTCACGGCCGTGATCTTTCAGGAATCGCGTTTCGACGCCAATGCGGTCAGCCCCACCGGGGCCAAGGGTCTTCTGCAGTTTACCAACGCCACGGCCCAGGCCATGGGCGTAAACCGCGCCGACCCGGTGAGCAGCATTTACGGCGGCGCCCGCTATTTGCGCAAATTATGGGATTCTTTGGCTGAGTATGACATGCCCTTCTGGGACCGTTGGTTCCTGGCCCTGGCCGCGTATAACCAGGGCCCGGCCCACTTGCAGGATGCGGTGGCTCTCGCCGAGCGCCTCAAGGGCGACGGCGGCTCCTGGGGCAATGTGAAAAGCGTGTTTCCGCTTCTGACCAAGGGTGAATACGCGGCCAGGGCCAAATACGGCGCTTGCCGCGGCGCCGAAGCGGTCAATTTTGTGGAAAATGTGCGCTATTATTATTACGTGCTTAACGGCCTAGTCGTCCTTGACCGTCCTGAAGCTGAGCACCTTGCCCCGCTCCTGGCGATCAACGCCGGCGGAAGCAACAGGAGCCGTTCCGGAGGGTCGTGACCCGACGTCTTCCGGTTTATGCAAAGAAAAGACCGGGAGCTGATCGGTCGGCAGGGGATTGGAGTCGGCTTTCAGGGATTCAGACCAATGATGGTTGAAGAGCTGGTTTTTCCAGCGCATGCCCTGGATTAAGGTCAAAATGATGGCCGCTTCTTCCCATTCGCGGGAAGGCTCGAAGCGGGCGACTTTGCGGGCGTAACGCTCCCAGAGTTCCATGAGCGAGGCTTCGTCAAAATCGCACAGCTGTTTGGCTATTTTTTGCAGCATGCGTTCCACTGCATAGTCTCCTTTAAGTGCCAAAAATAAATATCCAAAGCGCCGGACATAAGTCCTGGCGCTTTTTTGCGCCAGCGCCTTTACCATAAGCGCAAAATTCGCTTCCGGCAACACCGGAAAAGACGGCGCGCGCATAAAATTGACCGTGGCGCGGGGGCCGGCTCCAGATGCGAAAGACGAGGCTTAATTTAGGATTTTTCCGCCTCAGAAATTGCGCCCCGGCCCACCCTGTGTTATACCGCTTTTTCTTCAAATGACTACATTTTTATGCTGGAGCGAGCCATGGCCCAACTTAAGGATATGTACAGGACCATTCAGACGGATATTTTCCCCGAAACTTTAAGTCTGCGCCTGGGCGAGGAAGAATTGCGCTTTCGTAAACGCGTTTGGCGTCTTGAGGGTGAAACTTTAGGCCTGCGCTACGGCGAAAATCCGGACCAGCCGGCCGCGCTCTACGAACTGGAACAGGGCGAGATCCATCTGGGCGGCCTTGTATGGCGCGGACCGGGCAGGGGGCTGGTTTCCGCCGTGAGTGAGGAGCATATGCTTCAGGCGGGCAAGCACCCCAGCAAAATCAATTTTACCGATGTGGACAACGGGGCCAATATTCTGCAATACCTCACCGACCGCCCGGCCGCGTTGATTTTAAAGCACAATAACCCCTGCGGTGCGGCCTGGTCGCGCGCTTCCATTCACGAGGCTTTGCATAAAGCGTACAACGGCGACCGCATCGCCGCCTTCGGCGGGGCCGTGGTCGTGAACAGCGCGCTCACTAGGGAAGCGGCGGAACTCATCAACAGCGCCTATTTTGAAGTGGCGGCCGCGCCTGAATTTGAAGAAGGCGCAGTGGATATTTTAAAGCAGCGCAAAAATCTGCGCATTATTCACTTGCCCGGTCTGGGGCGCCTTGGCGAGCTGGCCGGCGTGCCGTTTTTGGATATTAAGTCATTGTGCGACGGCGGGCTTATTTTGCAGCAGTCCTTTGTCAGCCGCATTCGTACGGCAACGGATTTTATCCCGGCCAAAGCGGAAAAGGACGGCGTAACCGTTATTGCCCGCGCCCCTTCCAGGGAAGAGGCCGACGATCTGGTCTTCGCCTGGTCGGTGGAGGCCGGGGTTACTTCCAATTCCGTGATCTTTGTCAAAGACGGCGCCACCGTGGCCATCGGCACCGGGGAGCAGGACCGGGTGGGCTGCGTGGAGCTGGCCATTCACAAGGCATACACCAAGCATGCCGACAACCTGGCCTTTAACGAGCTGGGACTGTCTTTATACGAGCTTAAGCGCAAAGCGTTGGAAGATGAGGCGCTGGCCGCGAAACTTGCGGATATTGAAGCCCGGACCACAGAGGCCAAAGGAGGCCTGGCCGGTACCGCGCTCGTCTCCGACGGCTTTTTTCCCTTCCGTGACGGTGTGGACACGGCCATTGCCGAGGGCGTTTCCGCCATTGCCCAGCCCGGCGGCTCCCTGCGCGATCACGAAGTCATCGCCGCAGTCAATGAGGCTGTGCCGCAAGTGGCCATGGTTTTTACCGGCCAGCGCTCATTCAGGCACTAGGAGCTTTTTTCCGCCGGCCCTCTTTCCTTTATGGATCTCCAGCGGGGGAGCTTAAAAGAAATCGTGGGCCGGTTGGGGTGATGGCCAATAATTTTGCAAAACAACAGTCCGTTGGTGTGAATCAAGCTGCGCAACCTGCCCGGTTCATGGCAACGCTTCAAAGTATGCGACCAAACAGGTCCGGGTTATGGTTAAAGTTCAAGGATTGATTCAGTATCCCAGCGTGGGCTGCGTTGTGGAGTTTATGCTCGGCAACAAGCCCCAGCTCGCCTTTGTGCTCGAAGAACAGAAAGATTCTTTGCGAGTGCTCACCGCAAACAAACGCGAAATGCGCATGCCGCGCAACCGCCTTTTACCCTGGTCCGGGCCGCACCACAATAACGTGCCCGATCGCCAGGGCATTCAGCATATTCTGGAAGAACACCAGGAGCGCCGCCGGGTGATTGCCCAAAGCATCGATGCCATGCAGCTTTGGGAAATGGCGGAAGGGGAGGTGGGCAAAGCCACGGCGCAATGGTTTGCCGAGCTTGTCTGGGCCGAGCCCGGCGTGGACGAAGTAGCCGCCGTGGGGCACGTGCTTCTGGATTGCAAAGTGCATTTCCGTTTTATTCCGCCGGAATTTGAAATTTTTTCCAGCCAGGAAGTGGAGACGCGCAAAAATGCCCAAGTCGCCGCCGAACTGAGAGAGCGCCTTATCGGCGGCGGCCGGGAGTTTCTTCAGGCTTTATGGGAAAAGCACAACCGCCGGCGCAAAGACAACCTGCCGGATATTGCGCCGGATACCGCCGCCCGCTTGGAAGCCATGTTGCGCACCCGTTTGCTGGACCCGGAAGATCATGAATCCGCTTCTTTTTGGGCCGAGCTTTCCAAGGGCCTGCCCGAACTTGCGCATATGCCGCTGTTTTTATTGCAGGCTTGGGGCAAGGTGCCGCCGCATTACAATTATTTGTTGGGCAGGGCCGAATACGACCCCGCTGAAGCTTGGGCCGTCGCCCATTCTGAAGAAATAGCCGTTGTGGCCGCCGCCGCGCAAAGCTGCGCTTCACCCTCCGCTGCGGACGCGCCGACCGGGGAGGCAACTTTTGCAGACTTGCCCCTTTTCACTATGGATGCGGCCAGCACCCAGGATATAGATGACGCCGGCCACTTTGAGCAGCGCCCGGACCAAGGCTGGTCCATACGTTTGGCTTTCGCCTGCCCTGCTTTGGCCTGGCCTTTCGGCTCGGGTCTGGACAGGGCCGTTATGCACAGGGCCAGCAGCATTTATTTGCCGGAAAGCACCCTGCACATGCTTCCCCTGCCGCTGGGCACGGAAATATACAGCCTTAAGGCGGGTAAAACGCGCCCCGCTCTGTTGCTCAAGCTGGAGCTCAAGCCGGATATGGAGGTGGAGAGCGCGGATTTTTCGTTAGCCTGCGTGCGGGTAACGGATAATCTCGCTTATGAGGACTGCGAAGCGGCGCTGCGGGGAGAGCCGTCGCCCGTGGCCGAGTCATATTTGCCTGTGCTTAAGCAGGGGTTGGAGTTGGCGGACAAGCTCAAGCAGTGGCGGCTTAAAAACGGGGCGGTAATTATTGAACGCAATGACCCGGAGATAGTTTTGCACGGCGAGGGCGCGGACACGGTGGTGGAAGTGCGCCCCGCCACGGAAAACGCGCCCGCCCAGAACATTGTGGGCGAGTTGATGCTGCTGGCCAACACTGTGGCCGCTGCCTGGGCCGCGGAGAAGGGCGTGCCGCTTATTCACCGTACCCAGGATGTGGCGGTGCCCCAGGAATACTACGGCGTCTGGACAACGCCCCAGGATATCGCCAGGGTGGTTAAAGTTTTGCCGCAAGCGGTTTTGTCTGTTCCGGCGCGGCCGCATGTGGGCGTGGGGTTTGCAGCTTACGCCACGATCACTTCGCCGTTGCGCCGCTATTGCGATTTGGTCAATGAAGCCCAAATTTTGTCTTTTTTAAAAACCGGCGCGCCTGTTTACGACGCCGAGCAATTGAGCCGCCTGGTCCTACAGTTGTCCGCGCGTTTGGATGCAGTTTCCCAGGTGCAGCGGTTCAGGCCGCGCTATTGGAAACTTTTGTATTTGAAGCAGCAGGGTGATAAAGTTTGGCACGAGGCCGTGATTACCGAGGAAACCGATACGGTGGTGTTTTTATCTTTGCCGCTCACGCAGATTATTTTGCGCGGCAAGCGCTCTTTGTTCGGCGAGCGGGTCGGGGCCGGACAACACTGGCTGGTGCGCGTAGGCAAAATAAATCCGGTCAGCAACGATATTCAGGTTTTGGAAGCCCGCAGCAGGGAAGAGCTGGAATAATTCTTTACCTCCGGGTAGTTATGGGACATTATAAATACCTGCCGCGTTCAGGCGGCTTAAGGGCTTTATTTTAGAATTTATGCAGGAAAAACAGTTATGTACCTGTTATTGAAAATTTTATGGTTAGCCCTGACCTATGTTTTGGGCTCCATTCCGTTCGGCCTGGTGCTGGGCCGCGTATTTTGCAAAATAGACATTCGCAAGGCCGGCAGCGGCAATGTGGGCGCCACCAACGTGTCTCGCCTGTGCGGCACGGGCTGGGGCGTGCTTACGCTTTTGCTCGATGCGGCCAAAGGCGCCGCGCCCGTGGCTGCGGTTTTGTATGTGCTGCCGCATTACTGGCCGGAAATGTTCGCCGCCAAAGGCCCGGCCGGATTTGCTGGACTGACGGCTTTGGCGGCTATTTTGGGCCATTTGTATTCTGTTTTTCTCAAGTTTAAGGGCGGCAAAGCCGTGGCCACCACAGTGGGCGTCTATCTGGTGCTCCTGCCCGTGCATCTGATTATCTCCGCCGTGCTGTGCATTGTGGTCATCAAGCGCTGGGGCTATGTGTCCCTGGGGTCCATAACTCTGGTTGCCGCCATGCCGGTGCTGCTCATTTTCAGCGGCATGTTCACCCGCAATTTTGAGTACATGCTTTTGTCGGTGTGCATTCTCGTCCTGGTGCTCTACAGCCATAGGGGCAACCTCGGCCGTTTGATGGCCGGCGAGGAAAAACCCTGGCAGAAGCGTGGTCCGGCTGAGGAAACCATTCCTGCTCCAGCGGCTTCAACTTTACAAGATGCTGTTAAGCCCGCGCCGCAACCATCGGACGCGGCGGAAAATTTCTCCTCGGCCAATGCCTGCCCGCCGATAGAAGATCAAACCAGGCAAGGCTTGAAAGGAATTTGAGCATATGCATGACGCAAATATCTTTCCCGCCTACCGTGGAACCATGGAATACGCGTGTCTGGGCTGCGGCAAACGTCTGCCCATGGACGAGTTGCACTACACCTGCCCGGCTTGCAAAGGCGTATTTTTGCTGGAGAATCTTAAATTCTCCGACCTGGCTGAAACTTCCCCCGAAGAGTGGCGGGAGCGCTTTGATGCCCGCGCCGCAAGCAAGCGCCCGGCCTTGCGCGGCATATTTCGTTTTTATGAACTCATGGCTCCGGTGCTGGAAGAAGACGACATCATCTACCTGGGCGAAGGCAATACGCCTATAATTCCGGCTGCGCCCGCGCTGACCCGCCGGCTTGGCGCGACATTCGCTTTTAAAAACGACGGGCAAAACCCCAGCGCTTCGTTTAAGGATCGGGGCATGGCCTGCGCGTTCAGTTATTTAAAGGCTTTGGTCCGTAAACACGGCTGGGACGAAGTGCTCACCGTGTGCGCGTCCACCGGTGATACTTCGGCTGCGGCCGCGTTGTATGCCGCTTATGTGGGTGAGCCCATCCGCTCGGTGGTTATTTTGCCTAAAGGCAAGGTCACGCCGCAGCAGCTTTCGCAACCTTTAGGCAGCGGGGCCGTGGTTTTGGAAGTGCCTGGCGTGTTTGACGACTGCATGAAAGTGGTTGAGTACCTGGCCGAGCATTACCGGGTGGCCCTGCTTAATTCCAAAAACGCCTGGCGCATCCTGGGCCAGGAATCATACGCATTTGAATGCGCCCAATGGTATGATTGGGATTTGGCCGGCAAATCCATATTTGTGCCTGTCGGTAATGCGGGCAATATTACTGCGATTATGGCCGGGCTGCTGAAACTGCATGACCTGGGCATTATTGACGAGTTGCCGAGGCTTGTGGGCGTGCAGTCGGAACACGCCGACCCGGTGTTCCGCTATTACGCGCAAACGGATCCCGCCCTGCGGGAATATCATCCGGTTAAAGTCACGCCCAGCGTGGCCCAGGCGGCCATGATCGGCAACCCGGTGTCTTTTCCCAGAGTCAAGCTGCTGGCCGAGCGCTATATCGACAAAGGCGGCGAGTTCGCGGTGGTGGAAGTTACGGAGCAGGCCATTATGGACGCCATGCTTGAGGCCAACCGGCACGGGCACATTGCCTGCACTCAGGGCGGCGAATGCCTGGCCGGTCTCTTGCGCGCCAGAGAATTGGGCCTGCTCGGTCCCAAGGACTTCGCCGTTCTGGACGCCACGGCCCATGCCCTTAAATTTGCCGATTTCCAAACCATGTACTTCAGCAACAGCTTCCCGCCCGAATATGAGGTTACGCCGAGGCGGGAGCTGGCCAATCATCCGGAGCCGGTCATTTCCGAGGCAGAGCGGCAGAGGGCCGGTGAGAGCGGTTTCGCCCGCGCGGCGGCCGTGGCTGTGGCCAAACGGCTTGATCTTAAAAGCCTGCATTGAACGTGAAATTTTGTGTGATTTCCCCGCAAGGCTTAGAGACAAAAGCATTTCTGGGGCAAAAATCCTGGAACGCGGCTTGCTTTTCCCGGCGGGGCGGGTAAGAACAAAAAACACGCTTTATTTTAACGGAAGAGGGGCACAGACGGAAACCGTTTTTCCGTCTCTTTTGGAAGAAAGGTTGTCACTAATAGTTTTTCCGGAGGTTATATGAAACGTATTTTTGCTTTGTCCGCGGCTCTGGTTTTAGGGCTCGCGCTGCTGGCCGGCCCTGCCCTGGCCAAGACCCTGGTAGTGGCCCACGACACCAACTTCAAACCTTTTGAATTCAAGGATGAAAAGGGCAAATACACCGGCTTCGACATTGAGTTGTGGCAGGAAATCGCCAAGCGCCTGGGCCTGGAATACAAGATGCAGCCCATGGACTTTAACGGCATTATTCCCGGCCTGCAAACCTCCCAGGTGGACGTCGGTATCGCAGCCATGACCATTACCGATGAGCGCGCCAAAGTGGTGGACTTTTCCGATCCTTACTATGATTCTGGCCTGAGCATCCTGGTCAAGGCCGATAATGACAAAATCACCAAGTTGGAAGACCTGGAAGGCAAAGTGGTGGCCACCAAGCTGGGCACCTCCAGCCCCGATTTCCTGAAGGCCAACGTTAAGACCAAGGAGCTCAAGCTCTTCCCCAACAACGACGGCATGTTCTTTGAACTCTTGGCCGGCCGCGCCGACGCCGCATTCTTTGACCTGCCCGTGGTGCAGGAATATGCCAATACCGCCGGCAAAGGTAAAGTGAAGGTTGTGGGGCCGGTGTATGAAGGTCAGTCTTACGGCATCGCCTTCCCCAAGGGCAGCGAGCTGCGTGACAAGGTGAATACGGCCCTTAAGGAAATGAAGGACGACGGCACTTACGAAAAATTGTACGTGAAGTGGTTTGGCGAAGCGCCCAAATCCAAGTAATAATCAGCTTTTAAACGCGCCCGCCGCGTCGATTTTCCGACGTGGCGGGCCTTATTTTAAAGAGGCGCCTGAGCATGGGATTTACATTTGACTTCAAGGCTATGGTGGATGCCCTTCCGCTGCTTATGGGGGGCTTGTGGCTGACCATTGTGCTGACTGTGGCCGGCCTGGTTGTCGGATTCATTTTAGGCACGATTACGGGTCTGGCCAAAGTGAGCCGCAGCCAAATCCTGCATTTCATCAGCATGTTGTATGTTGAGTCCGTGCGCGGCACTCCGCTTATCGTGCAGGCCATGTTTTTGTATTTCGGACTGCCGCTTGCCCTGGGCTTAAGCATTCCGCCCATTACCGCCGGGGTCATTGTCATCGCCATCAACTCCGGAGCGTATATTTCCGAAATTGTGCGCGGCGCCATCCAATCCATTGACAAAGGGCAGGTCGAGGCCGGGCGGTCCATCGGCTTAACTCGTTTCCAAACCATGCGTTACATCATTTGGGCGCAGGCTTTCCGGCGCATGATTCCGCCTCTTGGCAATCAATTCATCATCAGCCTCAAAGACACTTCCCTGTTAATGGTTATCGGCGTCAGCGAACTCGCCCGGCAGGGACAGGAAATCATTTCCTCCAATTACAAAGCCTTTGAAGTCTGGCTGACAGTGGCGATTATTTATTTGGCCCTCACGCTGATGCTGACCAAGCTTCTGCGCGTGGTGGAAAAACGCCTGGCCCATTACAGCGGGCATTAATCGAAAAATTTGCTTTCAGACAAACGCGGCTTCGGCCGCGTTTGTCTTTTATAGCATTTCACACTTGGCAAGGGAGCGTATCGCTGTAGTCCGCACCACAGGCGCGAAGGCTTGCCTGATGGCCGCGTTGCGCGCCGCTGGAAGCAGTGATGAAAACAAGCGCCCGCTCCTTTGCCGCGGGCGGGGGTACGCGTTGCGCTGCACCGCCAGAGCATTTTTGCCGGTAAACTATTTCCAGGGTTAAATGCTCCAGGCGCGAAAAAAACCGGGACAGGGTGGGGGAGACCCTGTCCCGGCTATATAAAGCACACGGTAGTTTGCGGTTTTCACGCCCAAAGTTGGTATAGGCTTTGGGCTTCAGTGTTGGGGGGAGGAGTATTTTATGATAGCCGCCGCCGTGCGCAGATTGGTCTTATATCTACTTATTCATCCTCAAGCGCTTTGTCCATCATTCTCGGACCGGGTCCGTCGCCATCCCAACCGTGGCGCGGGCCATAGCCGTGACCGCCCATACCCATGCCCATGCCGCCAAAGCGGGGTTGCCATTCAGGATGAGCCTGCTTATAGGTCAGAGCGGCATCCAGCCAAAATGCTCCGATCTTGTTGCGGATATCTTGAATATCTTTTTGCAGGGCTTTGGCCTTGCCGGCGTCAACGCTTTTTTCCGCGAACAGGTCCATCATTTCAAAGTACTTGTCTTCCATGTTGCGGTGCATCTGGCGTAGTTCTTTGGCTTGGGCCGAATCAAGGGGAATATCCCTGAATCCTCCGTGTCCGCGGGCAAAAGAGTCTTGCAGGCCCACACCGAGAATTACCGCCAGAGCCAAAGCGGCCAGGCCGGCGCTATATACTTTTTTCATGGTCATCTCCTTCGGTTTTATTCTCCATATTTGGGGGGAGAATGGTTTTTAAGGCCGGTAAAAAGGTGCGCGCGAATATTTTACCGGCGGAAATTTATGGTCGACAACAGGTCTTCAGCGGCGATTATGCTGTCCGCTTCTGTTTTGCCCGCCCATATGCGACTGCGGAGGGCGATAGTCCCGCGTCTGGCGGGGCGAGCGGAGTTGGTCCCGCCCGCGGATCTGTTGCGGCTGTCCCAGCTGCGGCTGATCTTTTTGGTACCTTTGCTGTGGGGCATAGCGCGGCGGCTGTCCGGATTGCCTGTGTTGCGTGCGCGGTTGTTCCATACGCTGCGGTCCGTCGCCATGCATGCGCTGGGGCGCCGGGCGCATCTGGGGTCGCCCCTGATGGTGCTGCGGAGGCCTTTGCCCATCGCGGTGATAATCTTTGCCCCGGCCGTCGCCGCGGTGGTAATAGTCGCCTTTATGGCGATAGTGATCGCCCCTATGCCGGTAATAATCATTGCGGTGGTAATAATACGAACGCCCATACGGGCCGTAATAGTAACGCGCCGGCCACCAGGCGTTGTAATAGCCGCGATAGGGGTAATAAGCGTGGCCGCTATAGTATGATCCTCCCGCATAGTAATGTCCGTACCGCGGTTGGCAGCCGCTGACAAAAACAACAAGCGCAATGGTTGTTGCTATAATTAAAAAGCTTGCCGGCTGAAAAGATCTGTCGTGGCGCATGGTTGCCTCCTCGGTGAACTACGCTGTCCTGATCGGGGAGTGCCGCTCGAAGCGGACATCCTCGCCGTGCAATAGTCATCTAATTCATTTTTAAGTTAAAAGAATTAATTTGCTGCAAACTATTGTAAAGAACTGTTAACCTTTGGGCTATACCGGCAATGCTTAAAATTTTGCCGGCAGCACAAAAGTTTTGCGTTTAATAAAATTAAAAGGCTAAGGCCGGACTCAGGAAATCTTGTGGACTATAGACTTATTCGTAAGCATGGACATGAGTCTGACAAGAGTATACAGTTCTTTTCCGCAATTTTTGCAAGATTGGGGATAGCGCATGTCGGAAAAAAAACCGCGTTCTTTACGCCTGCTGGCCTTGGTTGTGGTCGGGATCAGTCTGGCGGTGTTCACTGTTGTATTGCTCGCCATATTCTACACGGCCATGCCCAAAATGCTTTTGCAATCAGAAAACAGGTATCTGGCCAAGCAGCTTGATGTGGTCAATGGCCTCCTGCGCGAAGCCATGCATAATACTTACGTCATGGCCGACGATATCGGCATCAGAGAAGATGCCGTGCGCTTTGCTCAGGGGGAGTTTCCCGACTTTATCCGCAGCAATTGGCCGGACATTTCCATGCTGCAGGCCTATAATTTTAATTTCGTGGTCATCAGAGATCTGGACGGCAAAGTGCTGCACCAGGAGTTTTTTGACTATGTCAATCGCCGCGAATTCCCTAGCCCAAAGGGCTTTGTCCGGTATTTGGACACAATATCCAACGGCGTGCTGGATATGTATAAAAGTCCCCATAATCCCAGCTTGCCTGTTGAAGAACTGGGCAAAGGCGGGATTATTTTCTATGAAGGCGTGCCTTATTTTGTTGCGGCCATGCCCATCATACATTCGCGGGGCACGGGCAGCCCGGCGGGCACAGTTATTTTGGGCAATATCCTTAATGATGAATATTTTCGCAATCTCACGCACTATGAAACTTTGAGTTTCGAGCTGATCCCTTCTCAAGACGCGGACGCCGCGCATGAGGCGCGAATTGAGCACGAAACTCCGGACATGGTCTCCATTACGCTACCCCTTAAGGACATTGAAGGCAACACTGTGCTTCTGCGCTTGAACGACAGTAGGGTAATTTACCAGGAGGGCAGCAGCGTTATTGTTAATGCCGCGATCATGCTCATTTTGGCCATGATTTTGTTCGGCATAGTCGTATACCGCATCGCGGTGCGGATGTTTTTGCATCCCCTTGAAGACCTGGTTCGGGATATCGACAATATCGCTCCGGGCAGCCTGCTGGAGGTGCAGAAATATTTCACCAGCAAAGAACTTGCCGTCTTAAGCGCCTCCATCAATGATATGTTGCAGCGGCTGAATCAGTCCGGAATTTCCATAGCGGTGCTGCAGCGTATTCTCAATGGTCTGGATGTATATCTTTATGTTACGGACCTTGAGACCGACGAATTTTTGTTCGTGAACAGCAAAATGGCGGAAAAGTTCGGCATGCAGGAGGACATGTCCGGCCAGACCTGTTTCAGCACGCTGCGACTGGGCGCGGGCAAACGCTGCGCCTTCTGTCCTAAGCATCAGCTTATACGCGATCCCAACAAGGTGGTTGTCTGGGAAGAATACAACGCGGCCAGCGGCCAATATTTGCGCAACACCGACTGCCTTATTGAGTGGACGGACAAGCGCCTCGCGCACCTGCATCACGCCGCAGACATCACTAATATTAAAAACGCTGAAGCGGCTTTAAAGAGGCGTCTGGAGCAGCAGGAACTCATGTCCGCCATGTCGCAGACATTTATTTCCGCAGAAGACGTCGGCCAGTTGATCCTCAACGCCCTGGACATGGCCGGTAAATTCATGGACGTAAGTAAGATATTGGTCTGCAGCGGCAACAAGGAAGACAAGATTCTTAAGCCTGAATACAGCTGGTACAATGAATCCCATAAGTTTCGGCGTGTGGAAACGGAAGGGGTGGCCTTCCGGCCGGGAACGGAAGAATACGACAGCTTTGTTGTCGCGAGGCTCCCCTGGCTTGTTTACGACGATGTCAGCGGCCGGGAAAATTTTGTCCTGGCCAGGGAATATGGAATAAAATCCGTCGTCAGCATTCCCGTGTATATGGAAAGCGCCTTTTGGGGTATCTTAAGTTTTTGTTCCTGCGAACATCACCGTAATTGGTCAGAGAGCGATATTCAGCTATGCAAGCTGATCAGCTCCATCATTTCCGCGGCCATAACCCGGGGAGCCACAGAAACGAAGCTTGCGCGCATGTCGTCCATTGTCAACAGCTCCCCGCAATACATCTCTTACATTAATGTCGAAGGCGGTTTTGAGTACTTCAACCAGGGAGTGATGAACATTTCCGGCTACACGGCGGAAGAACTTAAAGCCGGCGGCATTGATATTTTGTTTGAGCCCGATATCATCAAAGCCATAAAGGAGGAGATGATCCCGGGCATTCTGAAACAGGGGCGGAGCGAGCTTGAGCTGCCCCTGCGCCGCAAGGACGGCCAGGTTCGAATCATGGCCTTTTCTTCCTTCAAAACCGACTTCAGGGCCGTAGGCATCGGCTCCATCGCTCTGGACATTACTGAAAAAAGGCGCCTGGAAAAAGAGCTGCTGGTGGCCAAGGAGCAAGCCGAACAATCCAGCGTGGCCAAGAGCGAATTTCTCTCGCGCATGAGCCATGAAATGCGCACCCCGCTCAACGCCATCATCGGCATGACCAACATCGCAAAAGGATCTTCGGATATCGGCAAAAAAGAGTATTGCCTGGATAAAATAGACGACGCCTCCAAGCACCTTTTAGGGGTGATCAACGATATTTTGGACATGTCCAAAATCGAGGCCAACAAATTCGAACTATCCTTTACAGAGTTCAGTTTTGAGAAAATGCTTCTGCGGGTAATCAATGTGGTCAACTTCCGCGTAGATGAAAAAAACCAGAATTTGATCATTCATGTGGACCCCGACGTGCCTGCATATATCATTACCGATGAGCAGCGCATGGCTCAGGTGATCGCCAATCTCCTGTCCAATGCCGTAAAGTTTACCCCTGAGCGCGGCACGATTTCCGTAGTGGTCAGCAAGCTGGATGAAAAAAACGGTGTGTGCACCTTGCAGGTTGAAGTGGCCGACACCGGCATCGGCATAGCCAGAGAGCAACTGGGCAAGCTGTTTCGCTCTTTTGAGCAGGCGGACGGCGGCATAGCCCGCAAATTCGGCGGCACGGGGCTTGGCCTCGCCATTTCCAAGAGCATTGTGGAAATGATGGGCGGAAGCATTCGGGTGGAATCTGAAGAAAATAAGGGATCAAGCTTCTTTTTCACCATTAAGGCGCAAAAAGGCCGGGACAGCAAAACGCCTCTGCTCAGCCGCGACACCAATTGGAAAAACATGCGCGTTTTGGTGGTGGACGACGCTTCCGACGTGCGGGAGTATTTTCTCAATTTTGCAGAGTCCATCGGGCTTAACTGCGAAACGGCCGCGGACGGCGACGAGGCTTGCGAGCTTATTGACCAGAATAAAGACAGGCCTTTCAACATAGTGTTCGCCGACTGGAAAATGCCGGGTATGAACGGTATTGAGCTCACCCGGCACATTAAGGAAAATTTCGGCGCCAAGGTTGTGGTCATTATGATTTCAGCCACACAGTGGAGTGATATTCGTGAGGAAGCCCACGCTGCCGGGGTGGACCGCTTCCTGCCTAAGCCGCTGTTCTCTTCTTTGATTGTGGACTGCATCAATGAATGCCTGGGGCTTACCAGGACTGAGCAGGCCGCCGCAAAAGGCGCAATGCGTGAAAATCTGTCCGAAGAAAATATCTTTGCGGGCCGCAGGGTGCTGTTGGCCGAAGATATCGAGATAAACCAGGAAATAGTCAGCTCTTTGCTGCAGCATACGGGCGTGAGCATTGAAGTGGCGGTAAACGGCCGGGAGGCGGTGGAGATGTTCAAGGCCGACCCGTCTCGCTACGACATGATTTTTATGGACATTCATATGCCGGAAGTGGACGGCTACGAAGCCACCAGGATGATTCGAAGTCTTGATGCGGCAAGGGCCAAGGCGGTGCCGATTGTGGCCATGACCGCCAACGTTTTTCGCGAAGACATTGAAAAGTGTCTGGCCAGCGGCATGGACGACCACGTGGGCAAGCCCATTGATATGGACGAAATTATTGCCAAAATGCGGCGTTTTTTAAACTAGCGTTACCGGCAAAAAAGCGCCGTATGCGGAAAGCCGGGTTATCTTAGTCCGCAGGGCGCTTTCAGGCGAAGAATGAGCAAAAAAGCGTGCCGGCCCTGCTTCAATATAGGCGTTTGCCCGCTAAAGCGGCCTTTTGAAACAGGGGCGCAAGCAGTAGTCAGCAAAGCCTAAGCTTGGGGCGACTCGTGGCCGGGTGTTTTTTGCGGCAGTTCAATCACGACGCAAAAACCGGGCGCGTCATTGGTGATAATCAGCTTGCCGCTATGCCCCTCAATAATTTTTTTGCTGATCGGCAAACCCAAACCGCTGCCCGGCGCGGCTTTCTGCCCCCCCCGGTAAAAAGGCTTCAGGACGCCCTCCAGCTCTTCAGGGGTCATTGGGGGCGCAGTATTGCATATTTCTAAACGCAAGCGCAGGTCCGCCAAATTTTGCTTGTCGTTTTTTTTGCTTGTTGCCGGCTCAGGCGCGGCTAGTTTGGCTCTGACAACAACCTGCCCGCCGGGAGCGGCGTATTTGACCGCGTTGTCCAAAATATTTTCCAGGGCAACGGTCAGGGCGTCCACATCCATGCGCACCACGGGCAACTCTTCAATATTTGAGGTTAAGCTTAAGTCGCGCGCGTTAAGCACTTGGGCAAAGCTTTGCGCGACTTCCGCCAAGAGGCTGTCCACCCGGCAAGGAGACAGTTGCAGCGGATGCTCCTTCAGATCCAGCCTGGAAAAGAGCAGAATTTGGCCGATAAGACCGTCCATGCGGTCAATTTCACCCTGCAGCAGGCCGATGTGGCGGGTAATGATATCATCTTCCGCATCGGCGGAATCCTTTGCGCGGCCTGCGGGTAAAGGCGCGGAAGGCTCCGAACGGGTTTTGCGGCGTTCCAGATCATCCCGCAAGAGCTCAAGCGACAGACGCATGCGCGTAAGCGGAGTGCGCAACTGGTGCGAGACATTGGACATCAGCTCCCGGCTGCCCCGGATCATGCGTTCCAGGCTGCCGGCCATGCGGTTGAAGGCCCGGCTCAAATCTCCCAATTCGTCATTGGCATTGACCTGGACTCTGGTGCTTAAATCGCCCAAGGCCATATTGGATACGGCATTGTGCAGGCTGCGCAGGGGCCTGGCAATAAACCAGGTCAGCAAAAACATAAGCACCACGCCGGCCAGCAGTACAGGCGCAAGCCCCCGCAAAAATAAAAGCTCCGGCGCGTCCCTGTCCCGCAGCCGGTTGCTTAAATACAGAGTGTATTCCTTGCCGGAAAGAATCATGGGCACGGCGGCCACGGCTTCAGTTTCGCCTTTATGAATTTGGTATAAAGTGACCTCGTTGATCCCCCAGGAGCGGGAATGCTCCAAATGTAAAGCTTCAGGGGGAATGTCCCCGTCAATGGAACTGGCCACGGTTTTACCTTTGTCATTGGTGACCCAGGCCATAATGCGTCCGGAGCGGCCTATGGCGTTGAGGGTTTTGGGCACGTTGTTGCGGCCGGTTTCTTCCAAAATCAATTTGATGATCATGGCGTTTTTGGCCATGTTTTGGTAGCCGGGCTCATAATCCTGGCTGGAGCGGAACAGACCGAAAACCAGAAGGCCGATCATGGCCAAAATAAGCACAAAGGAGACAAATATTTTTATCCCCAGGCGGTTGAAACGCATCATGGCGTGCCTACGAATAAATATCCCGTGCCCCAGATAGTGCGGATGCGGTTGGTGTGTTCGGGATAGGGCTTTAGAAGCGCCCGCAGATGGCTGATGTGCACATCGATGTTCCGGTCGTAAGCCTCAAAATCTCTGGCCCAAACCAGGCTCATAAGTTCATCGCGGGAAAAGATGGTATCCGGGCGCCCCATGAGTGTGGCCAGAAGCCGCGCCTCAGTATAGGACAGCTCTTTGCGCGCGCCGGCCACGCACAGTTCCTGGCGGGTCAGATCCAGAGTAAGCCCGCCGGCTTCAAGGCGGGAGGGTTTGTCTTCTTCCTGGTTGGCCGGTTCAGAGCGGCGCAGCACGGCGCGGATGCGGGCCAGCAGTTCTCGCGGGTTAAAGGGTTTGGGCAGGTAATCGTCCGCGCCCAACTCTAACCCGACAATGCGGTCCGCATCATCGCCTTTGGCGGTGAGCATGATTACAGGCACCTGGGTGTGGACGCGCAGTTTTTGCAAAACCTCAAACCCGTCCGGGCCTGGCATCATCACGTCCAGAATAATCAAGTCCGGGGCCGAGGCGGCCACTGTTTCCACAGCCTTTATGCCGTCGGGCAAAGTATCGACCGTAAAGCCGTAGCCTTTAAGGTATTCTGTAACCAGGTCGCGCAGAGGTTCATCATCGTCAATAAGCAGAATGTGTCTATTTTTATGCATGTCCATACTGTCTCCCGGCATAAGCCCATAATTTTTTTATGCTTAACAGCTGGCGCGGCGGCGCCGGGCTTTGCGCTAAGGTTTGCCTCGTGCCCGGCGGGCATTTTGTTGCATGCCGCCGGGTTTATTCTACCAAGATATTTTTCCAAGGCAAAAGGACTCCAGAAGCCAAAGATAGCAGTTTTACACCTTAAGTTAAGTGGTTTTCGGATATCTTAACATAAATTTACACTATCCGCATATTTTTTACGTCTTGCCCCCCGGGGTCAGGTTTTGTTAAAAAACAAAAGGCGCCGGCCCCTGCGGAACCGACGCCAGGATAGCATCAATAGCGCGGATTTTTATCCGATGTCGGGCGCTCCGACCATATGTGCGGCTTCCGCAGCGCGATGGGCGGCCATGAGATCTTCATATAATTCCAGCTCCAGGGCGACCACCGCATCAATATGGTAGTGCTCATGCGCAAATTTTCTGGCATTGCGGCCCAAACCTTCCGCGAAGTCGGGGTCGTCCAGAAGTTTTTGCAAACCGGCGCGGATTTCTCGGGCGGAAGTGCCGCACAAGAGTCCGGTGCGGTTGTCGGCAATAATATCGGCGATGCCGGCTCGATCTGCGCCCAAGACCGGAGTCGCCGCGGACATGGCTTCGATAAGTTCTTTGGGGTGGCCTTCGTAATGCGAAACGAGGGCGAAGACTGCCGCGCGGGCGAGGTGCCCGGGCAACAGGCGGTGCTCAATTCTGCTGGCCAGGTGCAGATTGACGCCTTGCGCGCGGGCATGGGCCAGAAGGGCGTCTTTTTGCGAGCCTTCGCCGATGATTTCAAGCTCCACATTGAGCCCGACGCAGGCCTCAATCAAGGCAAAGAGGTTTTTTTGCGCTTCAAGGCGCCCCACAGTGCAGATGCGCGGCGGAGTGCGGATGGGGTGGCGCTTGACCAGAAAAAAGTCTTCAAGCACATAATTGGGGATAACTCTGATTTTTGACTCCTCCACGTTATGCTGCGCCATGACGTATGCCTTCATGGCTTTGCTGGTGACCACGTTTATGTCGGAATCATTAAAAACCAGTCCTTCCAAGGCCAAAGCCTCATCAAGGCCCTGCGGGTTTTCGTGGCTTTCAAACTCAGATAACAGATAGCCGCAACGGGCAATAAACGGAATTTTAAAGCGCTTGGCTATGCGCAAGGCCACGCGGGAGCCGCTGATTTGACGGCTTTTTATAACATTGGCGCGCGCCAGGCATTTGCTGTGCAGCCAGGGAATGGCGCGGGCGTAAATCTTATCCGGCAGCTTAAAGCGATTTACGGCAATATGAATGCCGGGAAGCTGGCTTTGATACTTAAGGTCTTCTGTACCGCCGTAAGAAATTACAGCAATGTTGCCGCCCATTTCAGCCAGCCGGCGCCCCACAGCCATTTCCCGCTGCAAGGAGCCGTTTCTGGCCCAGGCGCTGAGCGAGCCTCCGTGCGGCAGCAGTAGAACTAAACGCAGATCTTGTGCTGTCATACTGACCCCCAAGTCATGATTCATCAGTTGCGCCGACTAAGGACAACCCCCGTTTTCCCGGCCGGCGGAGAATAATGGCTGCACCGCCATTTATCTATATAAACACTAGCACCTTAAAAAATAAAAGCAATTGTTCCGGAGCGACAGCCCCGCCGCATGATGGCGGCAAAATCGGCATCGGCATCGGCATCGGCTGCGGGGCGTGCCGCACAGACCTTCCGTGCCGCACGGAGCATGCCCGCAGGCGCAAAAACCAAATAATGTCCGAAAGGCAATTTTACAGCAATTGTTCTTGGCAGAACGGCCGAATCAGGGTAGGAAGAGTCAGGTAAGGGCGCGCGGCCAAGGGGCGAATGTTTAGTTTACTATAACCCTGTCCTTTAACCATGAAGTGGTTCACGCATATTTTCGGGGCGGCCAAGTACTCATTGGAAGGCATCTGGGCCGCTCTACGCACGGAAGTCGCGCTGCAGCAGGAAGTCCTTATTCTGGCGGCGCTTTTGATTCTGGTGCCGCTCAGCGGACTGGATTTTTTGACCGGGGCGTTTGTTCTGTTCGCCTGGGTTATGGTTATGGTGGTGGAGTTGGTTAATTCCGCCATAGAAGCGGCTCTGAATCGTTTCGGCACGGAAATTCATCCGTTGACCAAGCGCGGCAAAGATATAGCTTCAGCCGCCGTATTTTGCGCGGTGTCCTTTAATGTGATTCTTTGGGCGCTTTTAGCGTACAGGTTATATTGGGCGTAATTTTGCGGCGGCCTGCAGTTGGAGCTTGGTAATTTTACAGGATTATATTTTAGGAAGTGTCTATGTCCACAATGATTGAAGTTGTTGACCTGCGAAAAAGTTTTGGCAACCTGGAGGTCCTGGCCGGGGTCACGTTTACGGTGCGCACCGGCGAGCTGATGACCATTATCGGCCCCTCGGGCTCAGGCAAAAGCACCGTGCTGCGCTGCCTCACCCGCCTGGAAGAGGCGGACAGCGGCACCATCATTGTAGACGGCTATGACGTCAATAACCCCGCCACCAATATGAACCTTGTGCGCACAGAGGCCGGCATGGTCTTTCAGCAGTTTAACTTGTTCCCGCATATGACCGCCCTTGGCAACGTAACCCTGGGGCCGCGCAAAGTGCGGGGCATGTCCCGCCATGCGGCCGAAGATCTGGGCATGCAGCTTTTGGGCAAAGTGGGCCTGGCGGATAAGGCCTTCAGCTACCCGGAGCAGCTTTCGGGCGGGCAGAAACAGCGGGTGGCCATTGCCCGGGCCCTGGCCCTGCAGCCTAAGGTGATTTTATTTGACGAGCCGACTTCCGCCCTTGACCCGGAGCTGGTGGGTGAAGTGCTCTCGGTTATGCGCCAGCTGGCCGAAGAGGGCATGACCATGGTCGTGGTTTCCCACGAGATGGCCTTTGCCCGCGAAGTGGCGGATAAAGTGGCCTTTATGAACCAGGGGCTTATTGTGGAAGAAGGCCCGCCGGATGAACTGTTCGGCAACCCTAAAGATCCGCGTCTGCGGGACTTTTTGCGCCGGGTGCTTAATCCCAATACTTAAAACGGCGGCAATGCAGGGTGCAGCGGGTTTTAAAGAAAATAAATTTTAAGGCTGCAGAAATTTTTTTTATAAACTTTACCCTGAAGAGTTGACACCTATTTTTATTTAGGGCAAAGAGAAATTTCTTTACGGGGCTGTAGCTCAGTTGGGAGAGCGCTTGAA